>NZ_JBSHDN010000316.1:0-4918 GCF_053616335.1 Nocardiopsis sp. NPDC055824 | reverse complement strand
GCCCGGAAGAGCGTGCGGGCGCGCAGCGCCCGGAACCCGTTCTCGACCTCGTACCCCGCGGCCAGCAGGCGCTTCCTCGCCTCGTCGGCGCTGCGCACGGTGGCCTCGTCGAAGACGAGGTTGTAGTACCGCTCCGGCACCAGCTCCAGCCCTGCCCGCAGCCCCCGCAGTGCGGTGGTGGCGAGGGCGTCGCTCCCCGGCGGGTCCGGCAGCATCCCGTAGGCGCGGCGCGCCCACGCGGGCAGGGTGGCGTAGGACAGCGCGCCGACGGGGAACCACAGGGGTTTGAGCGGGGTCAGCCATGCCAGGCGCTCGGGCACCTTGGGCCACAGCAGGAACCGCACCGCCTGCCGGGCCTCGGGGGTGGCGCGCAGGGAGGGCCGGACCGCGGCGAGGTAGCGGCGCATCCCGGCGAGGTCGCGCGGCACGTCGTCGCGGGAGAGGCCGACGTAGGCGGCAGTGCGCGACTGCTCGTCCACGTAGCGGTCCCCGTCCTCCGCCGTCAGCGGCACTCCGGCGCGGTGGGCGGTCTCCAGGTAGGAGGAGACCTCCGCGCAGTGCACCCACACGAGCAGGTCGCGCTGGTCCACCCGGTGCAGGCGTCCGGTGGCCGGGTCGGTGAAGGACAGCGCGCGGTGCACGCGGCGGATGTGCGCGCCGAGGGCCTCGGCCTCGGTGAGGCTGCCGTAGGTGGTGACGGCCACGAAGTGGGCGGTGCGGAGCAGGCGTCCGGTCGGGTCGGAGCGGAAGTCCGAGCGCTGCCACACCCCCTGCATGGCCACGGGGTGGAGCGCCTGGAGCATGAGGGCGCGCACGCCCGCCACCCACATCGACCGGTCCAGGTGGATCTTCCAGGTGACGCTCTCCGGGGCGGCGGCGGTGGGCTGCATCCGTTCTCCTCCGGGCTGCGCGGGGGGTTCGCGCCTTGTGGCGGGCGGTGGTCCCACGATACGTCCGGGGTCCGGGCGCCGCCCCCGGCCCCCTCGGACGCCGTCCCGGCCGGTGGGGTGCGCGCGCGGCGCTCCGGAGGGGAGGGGCGGCCGAACCCGTTCGCGGGGCCCGGCCCGCCCGCCGTTCAGGCGGAGCGCCCCCGCAGGTAGGCCAGGACCGCCTGGACCCGGCGGTGGACGTCCTCGTCCAGGGGCAGGTCCAGCTTGGCCAGGATGTTGCCCACGTGCTTGCCGACGGCGGCGTCGCTGACCACGAGCCTGCGGGCGATGGCCCCGTTGGAGTGCCCCTCCGCCATCAGCGCGAGCACCTCGCGCTCCCGGGGGGTGAGGCGTTCCAGCGGGTCGGACCGGCGGCGCAGCAGCTGGCGGACCACCTCGGGGTCGACGAAGGTCGCCCCGTCCACCACGCGCCGGAGCACGGACGCGAACTCCCGTACGTCCCCCACACGCTGTTTGAGCAGGTAGCCGACGCCCCGGCCGTCCCCCGAGTCCAGCAGGTCGGAGGCGTAGCTCAGCTCCACGTACTGGCTCAGGGCCACCACCGCGAGCCCGGGGTGCTCGGCGCGCAGCCGGACCGCGGCGCGCAGCCCCTCGTCGGTGAAGCCGGGGGGCATGCGGATGTCCGTGACGACGAGGCCGGGGCGGTGCTCGGCGACCGCGGCCAGGAGCGCCTCCCCGTCACCGACCGCGGCGGCGACGGGGAAGCCGAAGCGCTCCAGGACCCCGGCCAGGCCCTCCCTGAGCAGCACGCCGTCCTCGGCGAGGACGGTCGGCACGGGGGTCAGGTCAGCGGGGTCGGGGGAATCGGTCCGCACGGCAGCTCCACTCGGATTCGGGTCGGTCCGCCCTGGGGGCTGGACAGCTCCATTGTGCCGCCCATGACGGCCACCCGGTCCGTGAGCCCGGTGAGGCCGGAGCCCTGCCCCGGCTCGGCCCCGCCCGCACCGTCGTCGGCGACCTCCACCACGAGGGTGTCCGGGGAACCGCCCGTCCCGGGCGGGACGGAGGCGCGCACGGTCACCGCCGTCGCCCCGGCGTGCTTGGCCACGTTGGTGAGCGCCTCGGCGACCACGAAGTAGGCGGTGCCCTCGACGTGGGCGGGCAGGCGGACCGGGACCGCGGCCTCCACGCGCGTGGGGACGGGGCAGCGGTCGGCCAGCTCCTCCAGGGCGGCGGGCAGGCCGCGGTCGGTGAGGACCCTGGGGTGGATGCCCCGCACGAGTTCGCGGAGTTCGTCGATCAGCTCGTCGGCGTTGGCCTGGGCGGCGGCCACGCGCCGGTCGGCCTCACTGCCCTCCTCCAGGTCCAGACGGGCCAGCCCCAGGTCCACGGACAGGGCGACGAGCCTCTGCTGGGCTCCGTCGTGCAGGTCGCGCTCGATGCGCCTGCGCTCGTACTCGAAGGCGTTGACCAGCCGTGCGCGGGACTCGGTGACCTGGCTGAGCTCGGCGCGGAGCTCGTCCTTGGGCGGCCCCACGAGCAGGGCGCGGGCGATGGCGAGGTGCGTCTGGGCGAGGACCGCCGAGGCGTAGAGCAGCACGACGAGGATGACCGGGGCGAGGAGCATGTAGGGCACGGCCTCCGCGGAGGAGGTGATCGTGACGAAGCCCAGGGAGACCTGGCCGCCCCGGGACTCCTGGGCGAGGAGCGGGCCCGTGGCGAAGACCGCCGCCGCGCTGATCAGGGAGCCCAGGACCAGGCAGACCAGGAGTGCGACGGGGACCAGGAGCACCGAGTAGGCGATCTCCCGCCAGGTCGCCCCTTCCGTCAGGCGGGTGCGGGCCCAGGCCCACAGGCCGGGTTCCGGCACACGGTGGCCGCTGGGGAAGGGCCCCCGCGTGATGAACACGAGGCGCCTGCGCTCCAGCGCCCCCAGGGGGAGGGCGATGAGCGGCGCGAAGACCAGGACCATGGCCAGGCCGCCCAGGAACCCGGCCGCCACGGGGCCGGTGGAGAGGGTGTCCCACGGCCTCCTCAGGAGCATCCCCCCGACGAGCGTCCACGGCAGGTAGACGGGCATGGCGACCACGGCCACCGCCAGGCCGACGAACACGGTGTTCGCGGAATGGGCCAGGGCGCGCCAGGGCCAGGCGGTGAGGAGGAAGCGGGGGCTCAGCAGGGCTGCCAGGAGTGTCCTCGGCTGCGCCTTCGTCGTGCGGGGCGTGGTCATGCCCCCACCGTAGGCAGCGGGCGAGGGGGCCGGAATCGGCCCCGCCCCCGGGCCGGGGGTGGGGCAGGGCCCACCCGGGGCGTGTCCCCCCTTCTCCGGGCCCGCGTCCACCGGGCCTCCTCCCACCGCGCTTCCCCACCCGTGGAGCACGGACGGACCGGGCGCGGCCCCGCCCTGCGGTGGACCGCCGCACGTCCGCCCGCCGCCCCGGCGCCCGCCGGGGCCGTGTCCGCGCCAGGGACCGCCGGGCGGGCCGAGGCCGGGGCGGGCGGCGCAGCTCAGGACGGTAGGGTGGGGCGACGTGAGCGCGAAACCTCTGATCCCCGATGTCCTGGCTGCCCGCTACGCCTCGGCGGAGCTGGCCCGGCTGTGGTCCCCCGAGTACAAGGTGGTCTCCGAGCGGCGGCTGTGGCTGGCCGTGCTGCGGGCCCAGTCGCGTCTGGGCGTCGACGTCCCCGACGGCGTCGTCCAGGACTACGAGAAGGTCCTTGAGCAGGTCGACCTGGCCTCGATCGCGGAGCGCGAGCGGGTCACCCGGCACGACGTGAAGGCCCGGATCGAGGAGTTCAACGCCCTCGCCGGCCACGAGCACGTGCACAAGGGCATGACCTCGCGCGACCTGACCGAGAACGTCGAGCAGCTGCAGGTGCGCGACAGCCTGCTGCTGGTGCGCGACCGCGTGGTGGCGCTGCTGGCCCGGCTCGGACGGCTGTCGGCCGAGTACGGCGGGACGGTGATGGCGGGCCGCTCCCACAACGTGGCGGCGCAGGCCACGACCCTGGGCAAGCGGTTCGCGTCGATCGCCGACGAGGTGCTGGTCGCCCACGGCCGGCTGGAGGAGCTGATCGCCCGCTACCCGCTGCGCGGGATCAAGGGGCCGGTGGGCACAGCGCAGGACATGCTGGACCTGCTGGGCGGCGACCGCGGGGCGCTGGCCGCCCTGGAGGACGAGGTGGCCGGGCACCTGGGCTTCGCGCACCGGTTCACGAGCGTGGGGCAGGTGTACCCCCGTTCGCTGGACTTCGAGGTGCTGACGGCGCTGGTGCAGCTGGCGGCGGGCCCGTCCTCGCTGGCCAAGACGATCCGGCTGATGGCCGGGCACGAGCTGGTGACCGAGGGGTTCGCCGAGGGCCAGGTCGGCTCGTCGGCCATGCCCCACAAGATGAACACGCGTTCGTGCGAGCGGGTCAACGGGCTGACCGTGGTCCTGCGCGGTTACGCGTCGATGGCCGGCGAGCTGGCCGGGGACCAGTGGAACGAGGGCGACGTGTCGTGCTCGGTGGTGCGCAGGGTGGCGCTGCCGGACGCGTTCTTCGCCTTCGACGGCCTGGTCGAGACGATGCTGACGGTGCTGGACGAGTTCGGCGCCTTCCCCGCTGTGGTCTCCGCCGAGCTGGACCGGTACCTGCCGTTCCTGGCCACGACCAAGATGCTGATGGCGGCCGTGCGCGCGGGCGTGGGCCGGGAGACCGCCCACGAGCTGATCAAGGAGCACGCGGTGGGTGCGGCCCTGGCGATGCGCCAGGAGGGCGTGGGCAACCGGCTCCTGGAGCGGCTGGGCGCGGACGAGCGCTTCCCGCTGGACCGTGCCGCGCTGGAGGAGCTGCTCGAGGACCGGATCACCTTCACGGGGGCCGCGGCCGACCAGGTCGCCTCCGTGGTGGCGCGGATCGACGGGATCGTGGCGGAGCGCCCTCTGGACCACCAGCAGCAGATGCCCCGGCAGGATCATCAGGGTCACCAGGTGGGTCAGCCCCATCCCGACCACGGTGGCGGCGTAGCCCACCCAGGCCAGCAC
>NZ_JBSHDN010000315.1:0-5005 GCF_053616335.1 Nocardiopsis sp. NPDC055824 | reverse complement strand
GCCCGAAGGTGCCCGGCGCCGTTCGCCGTGTGCGGCCTAGTCCCCGGCCGGGGGCCTCGTGGTCTCCTCGGTCTCCTCCGGTCCGGCGATGTGCGCGCGCCAGTCGCCGTCGAGCCTGAGCATCCATTGCGGAACGATCCGGGCCGGGAAGGGAACGCTGGTCTCGAAGACCTCCTCCCCGAACGCGGCCGAGACCTCCGCGTACTCGCCGTCCTCCAGCCGCAGTTCGATGATGCTCGCCTTGTCCCGGTCGGGGGTGATGACCCAGTACGAGGGGACGCCGAACTCCGCGTACTCGCGGCGCTTGGTGTGGTGGTCGCGGAAGACGCTCTCGGGGGAGACCACCTCGATCGCCAGCACTGGCGGCCTCGTCGTGTACGGCATCTGGAAGTCCTCGCTCCGGATCACGGCCACGTCGGGTATCCGGTGCCGTGTCCGCTCCGTGTCGAGAGTGATGCCCGGGCCGTCCATCACGAGCATTCCCACGGGTGCGGCGTAGCTCAGGTGGGCGGTGAGGCGCCCGGTGGCCAGCGTGTGCAGGCTGGAGGGAGCGGGAGCCGCGTCAAGCCGCCCGTCGACCAGCTCGTAGCGCCGTCCGTCGTCCGGCGTGTGCTGAAGGTCGTCCACTGTGAGCGGCCCCGGTTTCGGGACGGTCCTGCCGCTAGCCACAACTGCCATCATGCCTCCTCATATGCATGAGGACCAGGATTGTGGAGGAGGGGCGGTCGTGGGCCGGAATCGACAAACTCGTGAATAGACGACCTCCCCTCTCATCTTGGGCGGTCGGCCGTAACCCGGGTCGGGGGCGGGATCCCCGACGCGCGACGCTAGCCGACGGCGGACGCGGCGGCCCGGCCCGCGATGCGGCCCGAGAAGAGGCATCCGCCCAGGAACGTCCCCTCCAGGGCCCGGTAGCCGTGCACGCCCCCGCCGCCGAAACCGGCGACCTCACCCGCCGCGTACAGGCCCGGCACCGGGGCGCCGTCCGCCCCCAGCACACGCGCGTCCAGGTCGGTGTGCAGGCCGCCCAGGGACTTGCGGGTGAGGATGTGCAGCCGCACGGCGATCAGGGGGCCGGCCTTCGGGTCCAGGATCCGGTGCGGCCTGGCCACCCGCACCAGCTTGTCGCCCCGGTAGGTGCGTGCCGAGTGGATGCTCATGACCTGGAGGTCCTTGGTGAAGGTGTTGGCCATCTCGCGGTCGCGGGCCACCACCTCGCGGGTGACGGTGTCGGCGTCGAGCACCCCGTCCCCGGCGATCTCCCGCATCTTCCGGATGAGCGCGGGCAGCCTGTCGGCGACGACGAAGTCCGCGCCGCGCTCCTTGAACGCCTCCACGGGGTCCGGGGCGCCGGGGAGGACGCGCTGGAGGAGGAGTCTGAGGTCCTTGCCGGTCAGGTCGGGGTTCTGCTCCGAGCCCGACAGGGTGAACTCCTTCTCGATGATCTTCTGGGAGAGCACGAACCACGTGTACTCGTGGCCGCTCCGCATGATGTGGTCGAGTGTGCCGAGGGTGTCGAACCCGGGGAAGCAGGGCGCGGGCAGTCGCTTGCCTGTCGCGTCCAGCCACAGGGAGGACGGGCCCGGCAGGATGCGGATGCCGTGCCCGGCCCAGACGGGGTTCCAGTTCCGGATGCCCTCGGTGTAGTGCCACATGCGGTCCGGGTTGACGATCCGCCCGCCCGCCCGCTCGGTGATGCCGAGCATCCGCCCGTCCACGTGCTCCGGCACACCCGACAGCATGTGCTTCGGAGGGGCGCCCAGGCGCTCGGGCCAGCTCTTGCGGACCAGGTCGTGGTTGGCGCCGATCCCCCCGGAGGTGACCACGACCGCCTGCGCGGCCATCTCGAAGTCGCCGACCACGTCGCGGTTGCTGGCCTGGCCGCGGGAGATGCCACTGGGGGCCAGGACGGCGCCGCGCACCCCGGTGACGGTCCCGTCGGTCACGACCAGTTCGTCCACCCTGTGCCGGAAGCGCAGCGTGACCAGGCCCCGTTCGACCGCCGCGCGCACCCGGCGCTCGAAGGGCGCGACCACGCCGGGACCGGTGCCCCAGGTGATGTGGAAGCGGGGGACGGAGTTCCCGTGTCCGCCGGCCAGGTGGCCGCCGCGCTCGGCCCAGCCCACGACGGGGAAGATCCGCAGCCCCTGGGCGTGCAGCCAGGAGCGCTTCTCGCCGGCGGCGAAGTCCACGTAGGCCTCGGCCCACCGGCGCGGCCACTCGTCCTCGGGGCGGTCGAAGGCCGCGGTGCCCATCCAGTCCTGGAGGGCGAGTTCGCGGGAGTCCCTGACACCCATGCGCCGCTGCTCGGGGGAGTCCACGAGGAAGAGGCCGCCGAACGACCAGAACGCCTGGCCGCCGAGGGACTGCTCGGGCTCCTGGTCGAGCAGGACCACCCTCTTTCCCGCGTCGGCCAGCTCGGCGGCCGCGACCAGCCCCGCCAGTCCGGCTCCGACGACGATCGCGTCGGCTCGGTCGGCTCCGCTGCTCATCTGGTTCCTTCCCCTCGGATGGTCCGCGCCCGGAGGGCACGGTGTGCGCGATGGTGACGACTGTGCCGCGCCGTGCCCCCGCCGACAAGGGTGTCGTGTGTCCTGCGCCACATCATTTGTCACACCGTGACAAACGAGGCGGGTGTTCCGCGGTCGGCGCCGTCCCGTGGGGAGGAGGCGGCGCCGACCGCGGGCTCAGGCGCCGAAACGCACGAGGGACCGCCCGCCCAGGCCCCGGCGCATGCGCTCGAAGGCCTCCGGCAACCCCTCCAGGGAGATCTCGTCGGTGACCATCGCGGCGAGCTTCAGCCCGCCGGAGCGCACGTGCGCGGCGATCACCGGGATGTCGCGCTCGGGGTCGCTGGAGCCGTAGACGCACCCGCGCAGGGTGCGTCCCTGGTGGAAGAGCTCCAGGGCGTTGAACGAGACCTCGTCGTCGAGTGCCCCCACGCCCACCACCGTGACCGTCCCGCCGCGCCGTGTGGCGTCCCAGGCCGAGCGCACCACCCGGGCGGAGCCGACCACCTCGAACGCGTGGTCCGCCCCCCGGCGCCCGGTCAGCCCGCGCACGGACCGGGTCAGCGTCTCGTCGGCGATCAGGAAGTCGGTCGCCCCCAGGGACCGGGCCAGCTCCTCCTTGTCGGGGGACACGTCCACGGCGATCACCTGGTCGGCGCCGGCGAGGCGGGCGGCCTGCACCACCGACAGCCCGACCCCGCCCAGGCCGAGCACCACGGCCGTCTGCCCCGCGCGCACGGCCGCGGAGTTGTTGACGGCGCCCCAGCCGGTGAGCACCGCGCAGCCCAGCACGGCGGCGACGGAGGGGTCGATCCCGTCGGGCAGGGGCACGACGGCGCGGGCGGGGACGACGGTGGCCTCGGCGAAGGCCCCGCAGCCCAGGCCCGGGTGGACGGGGGTGCCGTCGGCCAGCTCGGCGTACGGTCGGGCCGCGCCGTCGAGGGCGTGCTCGCACAGGTGGGGCTCGCCCTGGAGGCAGAACCAGCACTCCCGGCAGGCCGGGGCCCAGTTGAGGATGACGTACTGGCCGGGCACCATGCCGGTGACGCCCTCGCCCACGGCCTCGACGGTCCCCGCGCCCTCGTGGCCGAGCACCGCGGGCCACTTCTGCACCAGGGTCCCGTTGGACAGGGAGAGGTCGGAGTGGCACACGCCGGCCGCGGCGATGCGCACCCGGACCTGTCCGGGGCCGGGGTCGGGCAGGACCAGGTCGCGGATCTCGGGGGGCGCGCCCTGCTCGGAGAAGACGGCGGCCTTGACGGTCGTACTCATGGGAGCAACTCCAATCGGGGATTGCCGCGACAGTAGCAATACCGACCGGTCGGTCCGATCCCGGGGCGCTTCCTCCCGCCCCGGCGCGCCGCGGGGCCGCGGTCGCCCGGGACGGCCGCCGTCCGGTGGACCTGACCTCCCCTTTGCCCTCCGTGGGCGGAGTCCTGCCCGGTGGGAGTGATGATGGGAGGCAGAGGGAGGGATCATGGTCAATCCGGTTTGGGTGGGAACCCTGATGTTCGGTCGGGTGCCGATCGGCGTGCGCCTCTACAGCGCCCGGGAACGCAGGGGCCCCGTGCTGCACCAGTTCCAGCGGGGCACCGCGGACCGCATCCGCTACGTGCGCGTCAACGAGCGCACCGGGGAGGAGGTCGCCCCCGAGGAGGTCGTGCGCGGGGCGCGCACCGGGATCGAGGACGAGTACGTGGTCCTCGAACCCGAGGAGCTGGAGGACATCCTGCCGGCGGGCTCGCGCACCATGCAGATGCACGGCTTCCTGCCGGAGGGGGCCGTCGACCCGCTCTGGTACGCGTCCACCTACTACGTGTCCCCCCGGGGCCCCGCCGACACCGAGGCCTACCGCCTCCTCCACGCGGCCCTGGACCGGACCCGCCGGGTGGGCGCGGCCACCGTCGTCCTGCGGGAGCGCGAGTACCCGGTCCTGGTCCAACCGCACCGGGGGGTGCTGGCGGCCTCCACCCTGTGGTGGCCGGACGAGGTCCGGGACCCGGACGACGTGATGCCGCCCGTCACGGGCGCCGAGCCCGGCAAGGGCGAGCTGGAACTGGCCCAGGAGCTCGTCAGGGCACTGTCCGTGGAGTGGGACCCCGGGGACTACGAGGACAGCTACGGCAGGCGGCTCACCGAACTGGTGCGGGCCAAGGCCCGGGGGAGCACGTTCTCCCACCGCCCCGACCGCTCGGAGGGGGGAGGGGAGGTCGGCGCGATCGGCGAGGCGCTCCGGCAGAGCCTGCCCAACCGCCCGCACAAGCGGGGGCGCGCCCCCGTGCCGCGCAGGCCCGCCACCGTCCGCGCCGAGGCGAGGGGCGCAGCCGAGGGCCGCCGGACCAAGCGCGAACTCCTCCGGCAGGCCTCGGAGCTGGAGGTCCCGGGCCGCTCGAGGATGAGCAGGGACGAACTGGAGGAGGCGGTCGGCCGGGCGGGCGCGGGCCGCCGCC
The DNA here is from genome assembly GCF_053616335.1 of Nocardiopsis sp. NPDC055824. Taxonomy (NCBI): domain Bacteria; kingdom Bacillati; phylum Actinomycetota; class Actinomycetes; order Streptosporangiales; family Nocardiopsidaceae; genus Nocardiopsis; species Nocardiopsis sp. NPDC055824. The sequence continues at coordinate 45 of NZ_JBSHDN010000315.1, read as the reverse complement.
GGTGACCGGCGCCCGCCGGGCGGGGCGCGGCGCCCTCCTCGGACC
>NZ_JBSHDN010000314.1:0-5019 GCF_053616335.1 Nocardiopsis sp. NPDC055824 | reverse complement strand
CAGCGCCAGGGCCCCCGGCCCGTGGAGCAGCGTCTCCTGGACCCCCACCGCCTGCCCGGGCCGGGCCCCGAGCAGGAACGCGGTGGTCAGCACCCGGTTCCCGCCCAGGACCCCCGGGGCCCCGGCCAGGACCGGGTCGCGCAGGTCCAGGTCCTCCACCAGCAGGGGGCGGCCGTCGGCCGCGACCCTCGTCGTCGACCGCAGGGGGCCTCCGCCGGTCTCGTAGCTGCGGCCCAGCACCAGGGTCTCGTGCACCAGGGCCCGGGCGCCGCCGGACAGCTCGATCCGGGTGCGGCGGGTGACGTCCGCACCCGCCGTCACCACGAACGGCGCTCCCCGCCACACCAGGCACCCGCCGTCGGCGACCCGGACGTCCGCCTGCCAGCTCGCGGCGCCGCCGCGGGCGTCGTAGGCGACGATCCCGGACGGCTCCACCAGCTCCAGCCACACCCCGGGGCCCACCGTGACCTCCATACGCAGGTCGTCCCCGGCCAGCAGCAGCGCGTAGGCGCCGACGAGCGCCACCCGCGCGGCGGCGCCGCGCACGCCCAGGGGCCGAGGGCTCAGGTACGTGCCGCCGGACAGGTCGCTCAGGCGCACCCGTCCGCCGACCCGTTCCGCGGTCACCCTGGCCGGTACCGTCCCACTCACGGGCGCCCGCTCACGCGTGCTCGTGGACGTCCCCCGCGCCCCCGTGGGCGTGGGTGGTGCCGTCGGCGTGCGTGTGCGGGGCCATCGGCCCCGGGTCCCGCGGCACGTGGACGCCGGACCGGTGGTCGGCCAGGACCTGGCGCACCCATCCGGCCAGCGCTCCGAGCGAGCCCCTGTCGTGCTGGCTCAGTGCCAGCACGGGCAGCCCGTCCCTGGCACGGGTGGCGTCGGCCACCATCTGAGCGGCGTCGACCCCCACGTGCGGGGCGAGGTCGGTCTTGTTGACGACGAGCAGGTCGGCGCGTTCGATCCCCGGCCCGCCCTTGCGGGCCACGTCCCCGCCCCCGGCCACGTCGAGGCAGAAGATCTGCGCGTCGGCCAGCGCGGGGCTGAACGTGGCGGTCAGGTTGTCCCCGCCGCTCTCCACGACGACCAGGTCCAGGGGGGCGAACTCCGCCTCCAGGTCCTCGACGGCGATCAGGTTGGGCGTGACGTCGTCGCGGATCGCGGTGTGGGGGCACGCCCCGGTCTCCACGGCGTGGATCCGCTCCACGGGCAGGACGCCGGCGGCCCTCAGCAGCCTGGCGTCCTCGTCGGTGTAGATGTCGTTGGTGACCACCGCCATGCTCAGCTCGGCGGCGAGTTCGCGGCACAGGGACGCGATCAGGGTGCTCTTGCCGGTGCCGACGGGTCCGGCCACGCCCAGGCGCATCGCGCGCCGGGGTGCGGGGGACGCGTCGGCGGCGCGGGCGCCGGCGGCGGGCTCCGTGGACGGGGTTCGTCGAGTCGTGTCAGGCAATGAAGATCCTCCTGGTCTTGTTCCGGTGTTCGAGGGACCATCCCTCGATCTGGGGTGCGGTGGGCGCGGGCAGGTCGGCGGCGTCACGCACCGCGAGCGCCTCGGCGACCACCGAGGTCATCACGTCCCCCGTCGAGAGAACCCACCCGGCGGCGTCCACCGGGTCCACGGGGGCGAGTTTGAGTGCGGCGGAGGCCACCGTCTGGGCGTCGTCGTACAGACTCACCCGGGCGGTCTCGGCCTCCCCCGCCCCGATGACGGCGGCGACCACCCCGAGCGCGACCGGCCGCTGCGGCGCGCGGCCCAGGGCGCGCAGCGCGGCGACGGCAGGGTGGTCCGGCCGGAGCCGGGCGGCCAGGCGCACGAGGCCGCGCCCGAGCATCCCCGAGACCTCCCTCAGGGGGTCGCTCGGCGAGCGGGCCAGCAGCTCCTCGTGCACGGCCTCCAGCGCCCGCGGGTCGACGGGGGCCCCGCCGTCCCCGCCGACCGCCCGGTGCGCCAGCACCGAGGCGGCCGCCTCCACCAGGCCCACCGTGCGCAGCCGAGCGGTCATGTACGCCGGGATCAGCTCCGCGGGCATTCCGGCGATCAGTGCGGGCTCCAGGCCGGCCGAGTAGGTGTGCCCGCCCACGGGGAGGCGGGCGTCGGCCAGCAGCAGGGAGCCCAGTCCCGAAGTCACCCGGCCGCCTAGAACATCGTGTACCGCTGCGCGAGCGGTACCTCGTCCACGGGCCGGGGGCGCACGAACTCGCCGTCGATGCTGATCGCGAACGTCTCGGGGTCCACGTCGATGTCGGGCAGTGCGGTGTTGTTGGGCATGTCCGCCTTGGTGACGCCGCGGGTGGGGCGGACCGCCACCAGCTCCCGGCGCAGCCCCAGCCTGTCGGCCAGGCCGTCCTCGATCGCCAGCGGGGACACGAAGGTCACCGCCAGGTCGGCGGCCGATGACGCCCGGGCCGCCAGCGCGGGGCGCAGCAGCACCGGCTGCGGCGCGGGCACGGCCCCGTTGGGGTCGCCCAGCGGCGCGGCGACGATCGCACCGGACTTGATCACCGCGGACGGGCGGATCCCGAAGAACGCCGGGTCCCAGAGCACGAGGTCGGCCATCTTGCCGGGCTCCACGGATCCGACCACGTGGTCGATCCCGTGCGCCACCGCCGGGCAGATCGTGTACTTGGCCACGTACCTGCGGGCGCGGGCGTTGTCGGCCGGCAGGTCCGAGGACAGCGGCCCGAACTGGTTCTTCATCACGTGCGCCACCTGCCAGGTGCGGCAGACCAGCTCCCCGATCCGCCCCATCGCCTGGGCGTCGGTGGAGGTGATCGAGAGGGCGCCCATGTCCTGGAGGATGTCCTCGGCGGCCATCGTGGAGGCCCGGATGCGGGACTCGGCGAAGGCCAGGTCCTCCGGGACCCGGGGGTTCAGGTGGTGCACGACGAGCAGCATGTCCAGGTGCTCGTCGACCGTGTTCACCGTGAACGGCAGGGTCGGGTTGGTGGAGGCCGGCAGCACGTTCGCCTCACCGGCGGTGACGATGATGTCGGGTGCGTGGCCGCCGCCCGCGCCCTCGGCGTGGAACACGTGGATGCCGCGCCCGGCGATGGCCTCCAGCGTGTGCTGGACGTACCCGGTCTCGTTGAGCGAGTCGGCGTGCAGCGCCACCTGGAGGCCGAACTCGTCGGCCGCCCGCAGCGCGGCGTCGATCGCCGCCGGGGTGGCACCCCAGTCCTCGTGCACCTTGTACCCGCCCGCCCCGGCCAGGGCGTCCTCTGCGAGGGCCTCGGCGGAAACGGTGCTGCCCTTGCCGAACAGCATGACGTTGAGCGGGAACCGGTCCAGGGCCCGGTGCATCGTCCGCAGCGAGTGCGCGCCGGCGGTCACCGTGGTGGCCTTCGACCCCTCGGTGGGCCCGGTCCCGCCGCCGATCACGGTGGTGGTGCCGGTGGCGAGCGCCTCGTGCATCTCGATCTCGCTGAGGAAGTGCACGTGGGTGTCCACGGCGCCCGCGGTGAGGATCTTGCCCTCCCCCGCGATCACGTCGGTGCCCGGACCGATCAGCAGATCCGGGTGCACCCCGTCCATCACGTCCGGGTTGCCCGCCTTGCCGACGGCCACGATGCGCCCGTCGCGGATGCCCACGTCGCCGCGCACGATGCCCCAGTGGTCCATGACCACGACGTTGGTGACGACCACGTCCAGCGCCCCCTGGGCGCGCGTGGTCAGCCCCTGGCCCATCGACTCGCGGATGGTCTTGCCGCCGCCGAAGACGGCCTCGTCGCCTCCCGCCGTGCGGTCCTCCTCGACCTCGATCCACAGGTCGGTGTCGGCCAGGCGGATCTGGTCGCCGACGGTGGGACCGTACAGCTGGGCGTACTCGCGGCGGTCGATGCGGCTCACTGGTCGCGCTCCTCGGTGTCGGCAGGGGCCACGTCCTGCTCGGCGTCGGTGTCCGGTCCCGCGGTGTCGGGGCGGGGTGTGTGGGTGGGGACCACCTCGGCGGGGTCGCCGTCGCGGGCGTCCGCGTCGCCGACCCGCATGGCGGCGCCGGAGGCGCGCGCGGGTTCGGGCACGTCCACGCCCGGGGTGCCGAAGGGGACCACCGGTCGCGGAACACGCTCCTCGGCGCCGGGTTCCCGGACCAGGTCGCGGATCTGGAGGCCGGGCACGTGGCGGCGGCCGCCGAGGGCCACGAGCTCCACGGTGCGGCTCACCCCCGGTTCCAGTCGCACGGAGGTGCCGGCGGGGATGTCCAGCCGGAAGCCGCGGGCCGCCTCGCGGTCGAACCGCAGGGCCGGGTTGGCGTCGGGGAAGTGGAGGTGGGAGCCCACCTGGATGGGGCGGTCCCCCGTGTTGACCACCACGAGGGAGAGGCGTTCGCGGCCCTCGTTGAGGACCAGGGGGGTGGGACGGGTGCGGATCTCGCCGGGGATCACTGGATCGGCTCCGTGATCGTGACGAGCTTGCGGCCGTCGGGGAAGGTGGCCTCGACCTGGACGTTGGGGATCATCTCCGCCACACCGTCCATGACCTCGTCCCGGCGCAGCACGTTGCGCCCGTCGTTCATGAGGTCGGCGACGCGGGCCCCCTCGCGGGCCCGCTCGATCACCCAGCAGGACAGCAGGGCGACCGACTCGGGATGGTTGAGCTTGACGCCCCGCTCGCGCCGGTCGCGGGCGATCATCCCGGCGACGGCGAGCAACAGCTTCTCGGTGTCCGATGGAAGTAGATGCATGAACCACCTCTCAACAGTTCCGACCCACGCGGTGGTGGGTACGGACCCAGTCTTAGCAGGAGTCCCGGGTCACAGTCGCAGGTGAGGCCCTCGCCGGGGGCTCCGGGGCGCGCCCGCCGGGGCCCGGGCCGGGACCGCTCGGGCGCCGCCGCGGACGGCGCGGGGCGCGGGCCCCGCACGGCTCCGGCCGCCCCCTTCCGGACGCCGCCGGCCCGCCCCTCACCCGACACTGCGGGGATCCATAGGCCCTGTCATCCCATGACTTCCGCGCGATCCGACGCTCCTGCGCCGACGGTCCGGAGCCCCCGGTCGGCCGCCCGGCGGCGGGCGGCGGCCG
>NZ_JBSHDN010000313.1:0-5031 GCF_053616335.1 Nocardiopsis sp. NPDC055824 | reverse complement strand
GCACCACCCGGGTGCGGGGCCCGCCGGGGCCTCGCGGCGGCTCAGTCCACGGGGTCCGGGCCCTTGGTGCCCGAGGGGCTGCTGGTGGGAGCGGCGCCGTCGCCCGCGGCGTACGCGTCGTAGTCCGACTCCAGGACCCCGGCCTCCTCCATCGCCAGGGCGATCCGGGCGCGGGTGGCCTCGTCGTGCAGGTACTCCAGCTCCGGTCGCTTGGGCAGGCGGCCGTCCCCGGAGGAGCGGCCCATGAGGCGGCGCCGCAGCCACGGCACCCCGTACTGGCGGGCCCAGCGGCGGTTCTCCCGGCGGCGCAGGATGCGGGGCAGCTGCTGGGGCGGTGTGCTCCACGGGTCGGTCCAGGACTCGCGCGGCCCCATGGGGAAGCCGAGGAGGTCGGCGATGCGGGCGGCGACGATCTGGTGGCCGGCCCCGTTGAGGTGCAGGCGGTCGTCGCTCCAGGCCCGGGAGTCGGTGAGGGCGTTGAGCGCCCACAGGTCGACGATCTCGGTGCCGGTGCGCTCGGCGACGGCGCGCATGTGCATGCTGAAGACCGCGATGCGGCCGCGGTAGTAGCGCAGCACGGGGATCCAGCCGGTGTCGTGCCCGGACAGGATCACCACGCGGATCCCGGCGTCGCGCAGGCGGCGGATGCCCCACTCGAAGTGCTCGGCCAGCTGGTCGAGGTCGCCGCCGGGGCGCAGGACGTCGTTGCCGCCCGCGAGGACGGTCACCAGGTCGGGCTTCCAGTCCAGCGTCTGGTCGAGCTGCTCGCCGAAGATGTGGCGCATGCGCCGGCCACGCACACCCAGGTTGGCGTACCGGAAGTCCGGGGAGATCGTGCCGAGGTGCTCCGCGAGACGGTCCGCGAATCCGCGGTACTCGCCGTTGGGGCCGCTGTCGTCTTCCATCCCCTCGGTGATGCTGTCGCCGATCGCCACGAACGACCGGATGACGTCCGGTCTGCTCGCGCGAGCGGCCGCTGGGGGATTCGTCTCAAGGTCTGTCACGTCAACCAATCATCCGGCTCGACCGTCCCACGCCTACGAAGCGCCGAGGGTGCGCGGGAACGGAATCCTGGTACGGGCCGCGGTGTACCGCCGACCCGGGTCCGAACACCGTCGACCCCTGGTCGGCCGCGGAGCGCGGCCACCCGGCCGAAGGTCGTTCGGGCGAGGACAGTGCCCGACCAGCATACCCACGACCGGCGTCGGAACGCCTGACCCGGGGGCCCGCCGGCCCGCTCCGGGTGGTCCCCTCTCCCCGGGCGGCCGCGCGCCCCTGTTTCGCGGAGAGGGCGCGTATATGACGGCACAGTGAATAACAACGACTGCTCGGTTCGATATGAGCCGCATGCCCCCTATGAGCTAGCTCACACGGCTTCGGGTTCCGCGGACACCGATCCCCCTTGTCACGGTCATCACACGGCGCGGTCACGGCGGGGTCGCCGCGGACCGGGCCGACCTGGGGGTACCCATGCGGCTCCGGGGCACGTACGATCTCGGGGAAGTGCTCACGGCACCCCTGTCCCCCGGCTCGCCGTGCCCACCCGCGAAGCACCGGACCGGTTCGCGGTCCGGCCCCCGTCCGGGTGAAGGGCGCGTACTGTGGTGCATCGAACCGAAGGCCCGTGCGGTTCCTCCCCAATTCACGTGCAGACACCAGGAGGTCGAGGTCCCCAGCGGATGAACGCCGTCTCTCCGATCTGCCTCGTCGACCTCGCTCCCGCCCTGCGGTGGTCGAGGTCGCCGGACGTGGCACCCCTTCTCCACCATGACCGGCTGATCGACGGCTGGTGGCACTCGCTCCCGGTCGCGCGCGTCCTGGACATCGCGGGCCCCCCGTGGCTGGCCCACGGCATCGCGCGCCTCGCGGTCGAGCAGTGGGGGCACGTGCCCCTCTCCGAGTTCCTGCCGAGCCTGCGGACCCAGCAGGTGAGCTGCGCGGACCTGTCCGAGCCGGTACGCGGCGCCGTCACCGCCGCCGCGGGCGACTGGGACCGCCTCATCTCCACCGCGCCCCAGGAGATCGGCGAGTGGCCGCTCTCCGGATGCGGGGTCCTCGACGTCGTGAGCACCGTCGCCTGGCGGGCGCTCCAGCCCTGCTGCGAGCTGCCCGGCGGCCCGACCCCCTCGCCGGCCCTGATGCTGGAGGCCGTGCGCACCATCGCGCACTGGATCCCCGACACGGTGCCGGACCACGTGCGCAGCGCCCTGGAGTACCTGAGCGCGGCCACGGGCGCCGACGGCGCGGCCGACGCCTCGGAGTCCGCCGGCCACGGCTCGACGCCGCCGCAGACACCCGCCACCCGCGCCATCCGGACCCTGCGCGCCCTGCGGGCCCAGCGCGAGGAGCGCGAGGGGGCCGAAGCCCCCTTCACGGAGGAGGCGCCCGTCAACGGGCACGGCGGCGCCGCGCCCACCGGCATGGTGAGCTCCGCCGCGATGCTCCCCGGTCCCGCGCCGGGCGCCGAGGCCGCCGACGCCGGGCGCGAGGGCGCCCCGGGCGACCTGCGCTCCCAGTTCCGCAGTTCGCTGGTGGGCCCCGGCCGCACGCTGCGCCGGCCCAGCTTCGGCCCGCCCAAGGCCATGCGGCCCGACCACGTCGAGGAGCGCCCCCCGGCCCCCGCCCTGGGCCAGCACCCCCTGGTGGACCTGGTCGAGGAGATGTTCCGCTCCTGGCCCGACCTGGAGCGGACGGTCGCCGCCGAGCGCCTCTTCGCCACCGACCCCATCAGCATCCGCGTGCTCTCCGAGCAGATCGCGGTGGACGTCACCGAGATCCGCGGCGCCCAGCGCAAGGTGGAGGAGCGCCTGCTGCGCTGGCTCAACTCGCCCGAGGGCGCGGCGGTCACCAAGCACATGCGCGAGCTGTCCGACCAGCTGGGGTCCGCGACCACCATCGACCGGCTGATCAACGCGCACCCCGACCACCCGGTGGACGTGCCCACCCTCAACACGCCCCTGTGGCGGGTCATCATCACCCTGTTCACCGACCGCCGCATGCACAACGGCTGGCTCATCGCCGACGACCCCAACCGCCTGCGCTGGCAGACCCGCGAGCTCCTGGGCGACGCCCCCGACATGACCGAGGCCGGCCTGCGGCTCGGCCGTATCGGCATCCGCCAGCAGGAGCTCCGGGCCTGGCTGCTGAGCACCCCCGGGGTGAGCCTGAAGGACGGGCACGTGTTCGTCGACGCCTCGGTCCCGATGGAGGCTCCCACCAGCCACCCGGGGCACATCGCCCCGGAGGACTCGGGCGCCACCACCGAGAACGGGCTGCCGATCCGGCGGCGCGTCGAGGGGCCCGGGGCCCCGGCGCAGCCCGAGCCCGTCGCCGCTCTTCCGGAGCACCGGCAGAGGACCGTCCACGACCAGGCGGGCGCGGTGTTCGTCCCCACAGGCCTCGAACCCCACCGGCCCGTGCTCCTCGGGCACCCGCACGGGGGTCCGGGCCCCGCCCTCCAGCCGGTCCTCGCCTCGCACGCCCCCGCGGCGCGCCCCGGCGCGAGCGACCCGGCGATGGCCGCCCGGTGCTTCCGCGCCCCGGACGGGCGCTGGTGGCACCGCATCGACATCACCGCCGACCACCTCAACGGCGCCCCCGTGGCCGTCCCCAACGGCTATGCCACGCACCTGGGGCTCCAGCCGGGCCGTCTGCTGTGCCTGACCGCGCCCGGAGCGGACCTGCTGGTCCTCGTCTGGAGGGACCAGCCCGCGTTCGACTCGCTGCGGCCGCTGCTGCGCCGCCAGGCCGCCCAGCCCGGCGACCGCATGTTCATCACCGTGGCGGGCGACCGCCTGGACGCGCGCAAGCTGCCCGCCACGGACCTGAGCGGGTACACGCCCGCGGCCCGGGCACTGCACCTGAGCGGGTACACGGCGCCCGCCTCCACCGACGAGGCCCTCAAGATCCTGTCGCGCCGTATCACCGACCACGACGACGACGCGCTCGCCGACCCGCAGTCGCTCATCGACCTGCTGAACCTGCGCGGTGACAACGACATCGCCGGGGAGCTGCGCTCGGGGCTGTTCGCCGCGCACTGACCCCTTCCGGGGGCTCCTGCGGCCCCTTCGATCCTCGCCGCCCCGGGACCGCCGTCCCGGGGCGGCTTCCGTCGTGCGCCCGCCTCTCCGCGAAAAGGCGCGCCCGGGGGTGTCCCACCAGGGGTCGAACCATGTAGGTTAGCCTCACCTAAGTAAGAATCGAGGTGGTTCCCCTGTCCACGTACCAGCACCTGGCTCCCCCGCCCGCCGAACGCGCGCGGTCGGTCCTGGGCCGTCCCAACCCCGTGACCGTGACGACCCGGGACCACGCCGTGCACCTCGACGAACCCGCCTGCCACATCCACCCCAACGGTTCCGTGAGCCTGCTGGTCCCCGACCGCCACCTCCTCCTGGAGCGGATCGGCCGCCACACCACCGCCGCCACGGTCGAGTTCACCGACACGGCCCCTGTGCCCCTGCGCGACCGCACACGCTCCCTCCTGTGGATCAGCGGCACCCTCACCCGGCTGGACCACCCGACGGCCCGTCTGCGCGCCCTCCGCGTCCTGCGCGACGATCCCGACGAACGGCTGCTCGACATCGGCCACGGACGGACGATGGTGGCCCTGGAGCCCTACCTGGTGGTCCACTCCGACACCGACGGCTGCCACCTCCTGCGCACGGACGAGTTCGTCCGCGCGCGCACCGACCCCTTCGGGCGCCGGGAGGGCGAGTGGCTGCGCCACCTGGAGGAGGACCACCCCGACATCCTGCACGCGATCGCCGTGCGCTCCCCCGAACCCCTGCCGCCCGGGCGACCGCGGCCGCTGGGCGTGGACCGGTACGGGATCACGCTCCGCTTCGAGGGCCCCGAGGGCGACGTCGACGCCCGGCTCCCCTTCAGCAGGCCCGCGGACACCCCCCACGACGTCGCGGCGGAGGTCCACGGCATGGCGGGCCTCCCCCACCGCTGCGGTCCCTGAGGAGCGGCCGCGCCGCCGGGGAGGGCGGCCGCGGCGGGAACCGGTCCCCGCGAGAGGCCCCCGACACA
>NZ_JBSHDN010000312.1:0-5061 GCF_053616335.1 Nocardiopsis sp. NPDC055824 | reverse complement strand
CGGCACCACGATGTGGTGCCGGGCTCCGTCGCGTCCGGCCGGGGCCGCCGGCGCGGCCCCGCCGGGCCTCCGCGGTCCTTCCGATGCCCTGTGCCCGGGCCCCGCTCCGCGGACGGGCGGTTCCTACAGGCGGGTGGGGTCCACCGGTCCTCCGCTCCCGCCGACCGGCGGAGCCTCCCACGGGAAGTGGGTGGCGCCCAGGGCGGGCTTGAGGTCGAACAGCCACGCCGCCTTCTCGTCGTACTTGGCGAAGAAGGGGCGGCCGACCAGCTCCGGGTCCCGGGCCTGGATGAAGCGCAGGACGAAGACCTTCTCGCCCGCCACCTCCGCCACGCCGTCCACGCAGACCTTGCCCGGCGTCGCCGACATCGAGGGCCCCCGCACCGTGCGGGCCAGCCCGGACACCTTGGTGTAGGCGCCCCGGAAGATCTCGTAGGCCTCGGCGAGCGGGACCGCGAAGTAGTCCTGGGGACCGGTGTCGCGCTCCACGAACATGTAGTACGGGACCATCCCGTGCCGCAGGTGGGTGCGCCACATGCTCTCCCACACGGCGGGGTCGTCGTTGATCGTGCGGATCAGCGGCGCCTGCGTGCGGATGACCGCCCCGGTCGAGCGGACGCGGCGGACCGCCTCCTGGACCAGCTCGGGACGCATCTCGTTCGGATGCGAGAAGTGGGCCATGAACGCGAGGTTCTTGCCCGACGCGACGACCTTCTCGAAGAGGCGCAGGGTGTCGTCGGCGTCCGGGTCGGTGACGAAGCGCTGCGGCCAGTAGGCCAGCGCCTTCGTACCGATGCGGATGGCCTCCAGGTGCTCGATCTCCAGCAGCGGCTCGATGTAGCGGGAGATCACCCCCTCGCCCATGATCATCGGGTCGCCGCCGGTGAACAGCACGCTGGTGACCTCGGGGTGCGTGCGGACGTAGTCGACCAGCTGGTCGATCTCGCTCGACGCGAACTTGAGGTCGGCGTCGCCGACGAACTGGGCCCAGCGGAAGCAGTACGTGCAGTACGCGTGACAGGTCTGCCCCTGCTTGGGGAAGAAGAGCACGGTCTCCTTGTACTTGTGCTGGACGCCGGGGATGGGCTCCTCGTCGGCCGTCTTCGGCACGTTGAGGTCCATCTGTCCCGCCGGGTGCGGGTTCAGACTCGCCCTGATCCGGTTGGCCGCGTCGTTGAGCTCCTTGCGCGGAGCGCCGGAACGCAGCAGGTCGGACATCCTGGACACGTCGCCCGGGGGCAGCATGTCGGCTTGTGGGAAGACCAGCCGGTAGATCGGATCGTCCGGAGCGGCATCCCAGTCGATCAGCTCGTCGACGACGTAGCTGTTGACGCGGAACGGCAGCACCGTGGCCACCGCCTGCACCGCGAGTCGCTCATCGGCGGCGAGACCGGCTCGCGCGGTGAGCTCGTCGAGGTGTTTCGTCGTGTAGGCACGAAACCGACGTCCGGCGGACGGGGACTGTGCCACGTCTGGCGTAACGCTCACGCTTCTCCTCTCCTGTGTGTGTGCAGGGCCGCCCCCGGGCAATCGGGCAGCCCTGATCCGGCGGCTCCGGTGCGGGTGCACCGGTCGACCTCCGGAACGGTGATCCAGTGTGGTTGTCCTACGCTCTCGGAGCGTGATGAGGCCCTGAGCCAGCGAGCGGATATACCCGGATTAGGGCTTTTGTACCCATCTCACGCCAAGTCCAGCCCTGACCAGGACATACGGGAAGTATCCTCGCATGAGTGGACGAACAGGCCTTACGGCGTCGCCCCGGGAGCGAACCGGTAGCGTGGCACCACACCCTCGCGCGCCCCTGGCCCCCACGTGCCCTCCGGCGCCGCCGGAACAACGGGACCTGCGCGCACACAGTGCGGAACGCCCACCACGACCCGTGAGGGAAGCACCGAGTTGACTGGTACATCCGACGCGGAAGCGCCCGCCCCATCCCGCACCTCTCCGCCGATCATCGCCGTGGACGCCATGGGTGGTGACAACGCGCCCTCCGAGATCGTGAAGGGCGCCGTCATGGCCGTCCGCGAACTCGGGCTCCGTGTGCTCCTCGTGGGCAGGCGCACCGAGATCGCCTCCCTCCTCGCCGAGGAGGGCGCCCTGCGGGACATCCCCGTCGTCCACGCCGAGGACAACCTGGCCATGCACGAGGGCGCCCTCGCCAGCTGGCGCCGCCCCCGCTCCAGCGCGGCCGTCTCCTGCCGCCTCATCCGGCGCGGCGACGCCGACGCCCTCGTCTCCGCGGGCTCCACCGGCGGCATCGTCGCGACGTCCACCGTCCGCCTGCGCACCCAGCCCGGGGTCCTGCGCCCCGCCCTCGCCGTGACGCTCCCCACCGGCGAGACGCCGACGATCATGGTGGACGCCGGGGCCAACGCCGACGCCAAGCCCGAGATGCTCGTCCAGTTCGCCCACCTGGGCTGCGCCTACGCCCAGACCGCCTTCGGCGTGCGCCGTCCGCGCGTGGGCCTGCTGACCATCGGGTCCGAGCCGGGCAAGGGCAACAAGCTCGTCCGCAGGGCCACCGAACTGCTGTCCGCGACGGCGGAGGGCTCCCCGTCCATGGACTTCCGCGGCAACATCGAGGGCCACGACCTCCTCGCCCGCAAGGTCGACGTGGTGGTCACCGACGGCCACACCGGCAACGTCGCCCTCAAGTCCGTGGAGGGCACCGCCGCCTTCGCCATGGACCTCGTCCGCGACGCGCTGACCTCCACCGCCGCGGCCAAGGCCGGGGCCCTGCTCCAGCGCAAGGCGCTCCGCCGCCTGCGCGAACGGCTCGACAGCGAGACCTACGGCGGCGCCGCCCTCCTCGGCCTCAACGGAACCGTGGTCATCGCCCACGGCGACAGCCGGGCCAAGGGCGTCGCCCGGGCCTGCCAGCTGGCGCACGACCTGGCAGGCGGCCGCATCGGCGAGCAGATCCGCCGCCGGGTGCACCACCGCTCCTCCAACTGGCTCCACCGCCTGGCCCAGTCCGAGGCCCCGCCCCCGTCCCCTCCCGGCGCCCTGCCGCCGGCCCCGGAGGGCCGCTGAGCGGGATCCGGGCCGGGCCGCGCGCCCCGCTCCCGGGCGCAGGAGAGGGCCCCGTGCCGTGTCACCTCGCGAGGGGCGGGGACAGGGGGCTCAGGTCGGTACGCTTAGGGGCATGGCCGACCCGCAGGAAGTACTCTCGCGACGGGTCCAGTCCGCCCTCGGCGCCGCCTTCGGCCCCGAGTTCGCCGACACCGACCCCGTCATCCGCCCGTCCCAGTTCGCCGACTACCAGGCGAACGCCGCCCTCGCGCTCGCCAAGCGCCTGGGCCGAAAGCCGCGCGAGGTCTCCGCGGCGATCATGGAGCACCTCGACGTGGCCGACGTCTGCCGCGCCGTCGAGGTCAGCGGGCCGGGCTTCATCAACCTGACGCTGCGCGAGGACTGGATCGCGGACCAGACCCGCCTGCTCCTGGAGGACCCGCGCGTGGGCGTCCCCGTCCAGGAGCGCCTCGACATCCCCCTCGACTACTCCGCGCCCAACGTGGCCAAGGAGATGCACGTCGGGCACCTGCGCACCACCGTGGTCGGCGACTCCCTCGCCCGCACCCTGGAGTTCCTGGGCCACAACGTCATCCGGCAGAACCACATCGGCGACTGGGGCACCCCCTTCGGCATGCTCATCGAGCACCTGCTGGAGGTCGGCGAGGAGTCCGCCGAGGCGGACCTGCTCACCAGCGACCCCAACGCCTTCTACCAGTCGGCGCGCACCAAGTTCGACTCCTCCGGGCCCGGCGCGGACGACTTCGCCGCGCGTGCGCGCCGCCGGGTGGTGGCCCTCCAGGGCGGGGACGAGGAGACCCTGCGCCTGTGGCGCGAGCTCGTCGGGCTGTCCAGGGTCTACTTCAACAAGGTGTACGCCAAGCTCGGGGTGACCCTCACCGACGACGACCTCGCCGGGGAGAGCACCTACAACGCCGTGCTCGCCGACGTCTGCGACGAGCTGGAGGCCAAGGGCATCGCGGAGGTCAGCGAGGGCGCGCTCTGCGTGTTCCTGGAGGGCTTCATCGGCCGCGAGGACAAGCCGGTCCCCCTGATCATCCGCAAGAGCGACGGCGGCTACGGCTACGCCACCACCGACCTGGCGACCGTCCGCCACCGCGTGGAGGACCTCAAGGCCGACCGCATCCTGTACGTGGTCGGCGCCCCGCAGGCCATGCACTTCAAGATGGTGTGGGCGACCGCCCGCAAGGCCGGGTGGCTGCCGGACGGCGTCGAGGTCACCCACGTGCAGATCGGCAACGTGCTCGGCGGCGACGGCAAGATCCTGCGGACCCGCAGCGGCGCGCCCGTCCGCCTGATGGCGCTGCTGGACGAGGCCGTCGAGCGGGCCGCCGCCGTCGTGGCGGAGAACCGCCCCGACCTCGGCGCCGAGGAGCAGGCCGAGATCGCCCGCCAGGTGGGCATCGGCGCGGTCAAGTACGCGGACCTGTCGGTCTCCCACGACACCGAGTACACGTTCGACTTCGACCGCATGCTGGCCCTGACCGGCAACACCGGCCCCTACCTCCAGTACGCGCAGGCGCGGATCCGGTCCATCTTCCGCAAGGGCGGGCTGGACCTGTCCTCGCCCCGGGGCGGGATCACCGTCTCCGAGGGCGCGGAGCGCGACCTCGCGCTCAAGCTGCTGGAGTTCGGCGCCGTGGTGGAGCAGGTCGGCGCCCTGCTCCAGCCGCACCGCCTCTCCGCGTACCTGTTCGAGCTGGCGCAGACGCTCACGGCGTTCTACGAGCACTGCCCGGTGCTGACCGCCCCGACCGAGGCCGAGCGCGAGTCGCGCCTGGCGCTGGTGTCGGTGGCCTTCCGGGTCCTGGTGCAGGGCCTGGACCTGCTGGGCGTGGAGGCTCCCGAGCACATGTAGCGGACCGTCGGCGAGACCAAGGCCAAGCCCACCATCGAGGTCGATTTCGAGGTCGGCGAATCGGTGACGGTGATGGACGGTCCCAGCCGTCCCGTCGGGGACGCAGGGCGGCGACCGCCGCCGACAACGAGCACCCGGTCCCGTGGGTGTGCACGGTGTCGATGCGGACC
>NZ_JBSHDN010000311.1:0-5067 GCF_053616335.1 Nocardiopsis sp. NPDC055824 | reverse complement strand
GGGCGGGGGGGGGGGGGGGGCCGGGGGGGGGGGGTCGGGCCCCCCCCCGGGGGCCCCGCGGCGGTGCTGCATGGGCGGCCGGCGACCGGACCGGGCGGCGAACGCGTCCCCCGGGACCGGCGCGGAGCACCCGGCGGAACCGGCCAGGAGGGGCGGGGTCCACGCCCCGCTCCTCCGGGCCGGTGTCACCGGCCAGGCCTCACCGGAACCCGGCGGGAAGGGACATGAGGTCGATCCCCCACATGAGCGGCAGCATGTAGAGCGTGCCCGCGACGATGAGGGCGAGGGCGATGACGTTCAGCCAGAACCCGGTCCTGACCATCTCCATGATCGTCACCCGGCCGGTGCCGAACATGATCGCGTTCGGAGGGGTGCCCACCGGAAGCATGAACGCGCAGTTCGCGGCCATCGCGCAGGGGACCATCAGCGCGTAGGGGTGAACGTTCAGCGAGATCGCGAAGGCCGCCATGACGGGGAGGATCATCGTCGCCGTCGCGGCGTTGGAGGTGATCTCCGTCAGGAACAGCACGAGGGCGGTGGCGATGACGATGATCAGGACCACGTCGATCCCGTCGAGCGTGCGCAGCTGCTCGCCGATCCACGCGGAGAGGCCGGTCTCGACGAACCCCGCGGCGATGGCCAGCCCGCCGCCGAACAGCAGGAGGATCCCCCAGGGGATCTTCTTCGAGTCCTCCCATCGGAGGATCTTCCTCTCCTCGTCGTTGCGCGACGGAAGCGTGAACAGCACCACCGTGGCGACGACGGCGATCACGCCGTCGCTGATGCCCGGGAGAAGGTCGTCCCAGAGGAACGAACGGGTCACCCACATGAACGCCGCCCCGAGGAAGACGACGAGCACGGCCTTCTCCTCGGCGGACATCCTGCCGAGGGACCTCCTCTCCCCCCGGATGATCTCCTTGCCGCCGGGGAGGTGCTTGAAGCGGACCTTGAACACGACGCCGGTCAGGTAGAACCACGCGAAGGCCAGGAGGACGACGACGATCGGGAGTCCGAACACCATCCATCCGCCGAACGAGATGCTCTCGCCGAAGAGCTCCCCGACGGTCGCCGAGAGAATGGCGAGCGGCGGCGTCCCGATGAGCGTCCCGAGACCGCCGATGGTGGCCGCGTAACCGATACCGAAGACGATGGACTTCTCGAACTTCGGCAGGTCCGCGGCGAATTCCCCGCCCCGCAGCGAACGGGCGGCCTGGTAGACGACCGCCAGCCCCACGGGGATCATCATCATCGTGGCGGCCGTGTTGGAGACCCACATCGACAGGAAGCCCGTCGCGACCATGAACCCGAGGACGATACGGCGCGGACTCGTGCCGATCGCCGCGACGATCGAGAGGGCGATGCGTTGGTGGAGGTTCCACTTCTCCATCGCGATCGCGAGCGAGAAGCCCCCGAGGAACAGGAAGATGATGTCGTTGCCGTACGCCGCGACCACCGCGTCCCCGCCCAGCGCACCGGTCAGCGGCAGGAGCACGATCGGGAGCAGGGACGTGACCGGGATGGGGATCGCCTCCGTGATCCACCAGGTCGCGACCCACAGGGTGGTGGCGAGGACCGCCCGCCCCTCCGGCGAGAGCCCCTCGGGCTCGAAGAACACGAGCGTCACCGCGAAGAGCAGCGGCCCGAGTACCAGTCCGATGAGGCGTGCGGGCGTGTACCCGGGTCCGGGATCCCCGGAGCCCCGGGCCGGTCCCGGGCCCTCCGGGGCGCCGGGGGCCCGCTCGGAGACTCCGCCGCCCCCGGGGGACGACGCCACCGGCTCCGGCCCCGGTGCCTTCCTGCGGCTGGAGAACGTCAGGAGCTCTTTGATCTCGCGGTGCGAGGCCCACAGGTTCCCCCGGAGGGGATACAGGTAGGAGTGTGCCATTGCCGTACCTTCTTCGGTCTCTTGCTCGGCGCGACTTGCTGCGGGGGGGGTCGGCGCGGGGGGTACGCGGGTCGACATCGGCCATGAGGGAAAAGGGGGACGTGGGCACTCCGCCGGGGAGCCCAGGGGTCCGTCGTCGGTCATGGGGCCGACTTCGTCGGGGGTCGCCGCGGGGACGGTCGTCCGGACCGCCCCGGGGCGGTCGCGGGTGTCGTCGGGACCGGCGGCCCCGCCTCCGCGGACGGTTCGGGGGCCGCCGGCCCCGGCCGGTCAGGCGTGCAGGCCGCGGAGGAGGCGGTGGAACTCCGCCTTGCCCTCGAGCCCGATGCCCGGCAGCTCCCCCGGCGCCACACGGCCGCGGGCGACCACCGCGTCGTCGGTGAAACCGCCCGTGGGCTGGAACTCCCCGGGGTAGGACTCGTTGCCGCCGAGCTTGAGGGCCGCGGCGATGTGCAGTGAGAACTGGTGCCCCCCGTGCGGGACGCACCGGCGGGAGGACCAGCCGTGCAGGGCGAGCATGTCCAGGACCCGGCGGTACTCCGTCAACCCGTAGCTCAGCGCCGGGTCGACCTGGAGGAAATCGCGGTCCGGGCGCATTCCGCCGTAGCGGATCAGGTTCCGGGCGTCCTGCAGCGAGAACAGGTTCTCGCCGGTCGCGATGGGGTGGCGGTAGTTCTCCGACAGCGTCGCGTTGAGGCCGTAGTCCAGCGGGTCGCCGACCTCCTCGTACCAGAAGAGGCCGTACCGTTCGATGGCCCGGCCGTAGTCCAGCGCGGTCCGCAGGTCGAACTTGCCGTTGACGTCCACCATCAGGCGGGACCCGTCGCCGTCCAGGACGTCGATGACCGCCTCGATGCGCCTGAGGTCCTCGGCCAGGTCGGCGCCGCCGATCTTCATCTTGACGATCTCGTACCCGGCGTCGAGGAAGCCCCTCATCTCGTCCTGCAGGTCCTTCAGGGACTTGCCGGGCGCGTAGTAGCCGCCGGCGGCGTAGACGAAGACGTCCTCGTCCGGGTCGCCGTCACCGTAGTGGTCGGAGATCCACCGGTACAGCGGCACACCCGCGGCCTTGGCGGCGAGGTCGTGCAGCGCCATGTCCACCACGCCGACGGCGACGGAGCGCTCACCGTGCCCGCCGGGCTTCTCGTTGCGCATCATGACGTCCCACGCCGCGGCGGGCGAGAGTTCGCCGTCGCCGTCCAGCAGTTCCTCCGGCGAGGCGTCCTGCAGCCGCGGCAGCATCCGCTCGCCCAGGATGGCCGTGGCGTTGTACCGGCCGTTGGAGTTGAAGCCGTAGCCCACCAGGGGCTCACCGTCGACCACCACGTCACTGACAAGCGCGAGGATCGTGCAGTCCATCTTGCTGAAGTCGATGTAGGCGTTGCGCATCGACGAGCTGATCGGGATGGTCCCGACGTGGGCGGAAACGATCTTCATGGCCTTCTTCCTGCCGAACCAGTTCTTATAAGTCCCTTATAAGTTATGCGGAGCCTATACTGACCGAGACGGGGGTCACAAGCCCGCGAGCGAGGATTGTGTGAGAGAGGCCACGATGACCAGCGCGAACGTCTTCTCCAGCAAGGGCGGCCTGGCCTACGCGGAGCTGCGCCGCCGCATCACCTCCGGTGAGCTCGCCCCGGGATCACGCCTGTCGCAGTACGAACTGGCGGAGGAGATGGGGATGAGCATCACCCCCCTGCGCGAGGCGATCAGACGGCTGGCCAGCGAGGACTGGGTCGTGATGGACGCCCACCGGGACGTCCGCGTGGCGCCCATGAGCGCCTTCGAGGCGCGCGAGCTGCTGGAGGTCCGCTTCTCGCTGGAACCCTCCGCCACCGAGCTCGCCGCGCTGCGCCGGACGGACCGGGAGATCGCCGCGATGAGGGCGGCGGCCGACGCCCTGCTGCCGGTCACCCGCAGCTGGGGGGAGGAGGCCATCACGGCGCACCGGGCCTTCCACCGGGCGATCTACGCCGCCTCCCACAACAACGTGATGGTCAGGCTCCTGGACGACCTGTGGGACAAGGCCGACCGGTACCGGCGGATCGGGCTGGAACTGCCCGCGGGCGCCGAGCCGCGCACCATCGACCTGAACCAGCACCACAGGATCCTGGAGCTCGTCGTCGCCGGCGAGGGCGCCGCCGCGGCAGGACTGGTGCGCTCCCACATCCGCAACAGCCTGGGAGCCATGGTCACGGACGCCCTCGAGGGCCGGGAGCGCGCCTACCACCCCATCGCCGGGCGTTCGGCCTGAGGCTTCGGCCGCCCGGCCGGCGGACGGCACCGACACCGGTGACGGGTGGGCCGCCGGCGCCCGCCGGCCTCCTCCCCCGCGTCGCCGCCGCGCGTTCCCCGGCAGCCGCGGGAGTGCTCAGCGGGCCGGGGGCGCCTCCCGGGAGCGCGTCCACGCGGGCCGCACCGAAGTACCGGCGCTGCCCGCCTTCCGCGCGGTGAGGGCGAGTCCGGCGATGAGCGCCACCTCCCCCAGGTTGCCCACCGCCAGCGGCGCGGAGGGCGCCGCCGCGGTCGCGAACATGAACACCGCCCCGGCCAGCATCCACGCGCTCCGCGCACGGACCAGCAGCGCGGCGCCGACCAGGATCAGCACGACGATGGCCGTGACGGAGGGGATCGGCACGGAGGACTCGGCGGCGGAGTAGCGCAGCGCGTCCCCCTCCCGGCCGGGGACCAGGGCGAGCCCCACCGCCTCGGTGGCGAGGCCGTAGGCGATGAGCGCCAGCGCCAGGAGCCAGGAGGCGGCGTGGACGGCGCGCCCGCGCGCCCAGCCGAGCCCGAGGTCGCGGGCGGCTCCGACGGCGAAGACGACCAGCAGCGGTGTGACCAGGGCGTGCACGAGGAACCGGGGCAGGTTCAGCGCGTACAGCAGGTCGCCCGCACCGAGGGTGGAGCCGAGGGCGACGATCCCGTTGTCGTAGACCAGGCCCGCGGCGACGAGCGCGACGAGCCAGGTGTGGGCGGAGCGCCGGGTGGCCGCCAGCCACACCAGCCAGAGGGTCAGGCACAGGTGCGCCAGCGCGAACACGGCGAAGACGAGGGAGGCCATCGGCGCCTTTCTGTCTCGTTTTCCGAGATGGTAGCAATCCGAATCTTCGTCTCGACACAGGGCGGGACACCCCGTCCGGCGGCGCACCGGCCTCCGGGCGGCGGCCTCAGGCCGGGGC
>NZ_JBSHDN010000310.1:0-5068 GCF_053616335.1 Nocardiopsis sp. NPDC055824 | reverse complement strand
GGACCGGACCCGCCCCCGAGGGCACGCCCGCGCCCGCGTCCGTGTCCCCCGTGCTCCTTCCGACGACCGCGGCGAAAGATCAGGACAAAGTCATTTCCGAAGGCGCCTGAGTCGAAAATCCCTTTTGTGAAATAGAAGAAGTTGTTCCACTCGTTGCTCCCTCGTCGGTGTTTTGTCGTGCCGGATAACGCAGTTCGGAGGGCCGTTCCGGGGGAAACGGAAAGAAAAGTCCTCCGGCGCGATAGATTCGCCGGTGGGCCGTATTTCAGGGTGTCGGGCACGGGATGGTTTCTGTTCCCGTGCCCTGTGCCCCCTTCGGGAGAACGGTCCGTTCGGAAAACAGCAGCGGTCTGTCGACCTTCTTCCGTGAGGAGAGACGTGTGAGCATGGCGACGACGCCCGAGGACGACACGGACCGGCGGGCGAGCGCCGGCGCCGCCGCGCGCACCCCGCCGGCGACGGACCATGACGAGGGCTACTGGCGGTTCGTCACCTGGATCGACGACGGCGGCGCCACCGTCGGCCTCACCGTCCATGTGGCCCGGTACGGGGTCGAGGACGCGGACGGCCGCCCCACCCACGCCCACGCCGCCACCTGGCACGTCCGCGACCGGGGGACGGGCCACCGTGCCGACGCCTCCTGGACGGACACCGGGTTCCTCGACCTGGCGCGCGCCGCGGCCGAGAACGACCCCTTCCTGGACCGCAGCGTGCGCGCCGCGATGCTGGACCTCCTCAAGCCCGGCGACGGGCTGTACCCCGACCGCGAGCTGCCCGGGCCCGTGGTGGCGGGCGGGGGCGGCCTCGACCTCGACTACGGCGGTGTCGTCCGCCTGCGCGCGGACGGGGACCGCCTCCTCCTCGACCTGCGCGGCGACGAGGGCTCCTGGCGCCTGCGTCTCACCCCCGCGGCGCCCGCGTCCCCCCACACGGCCGTGGACGGCCTCCCCTCGGCGCGGCCGTCCCGGGTCGTGCCGCGTGTCGTCGTGGAGGGGACCCGGACCGATGCCGACGGGGAGCGGCCCGTCCACGGTACGGGCTGGTACGAGCGCGTCCTGCCGGACGCTCCCCGCGACGCGGCCGGACCGGTCCCGGACAGCGAACCCGTGTGGACCCGTGCCGTGGCGCGCCTGGACGACGGATGGACCGTCACCGCCACGCGGCGCGGCCGGGTGGACGCCCTCACGGGGCGGACCCGCACCGAGCCGGTGGAGGTCCTGCTGCACTCGCCGGAGGGGGGTTGCACGACGGTGCGGGCGAGCGTGACCGACGCCGCGACCTGGACCTCCCTGGCCAGCCTGCGCGTCCACGTCACCGAGTGGTTGATCGAGGCCCACGGCGGTCTGCGCCTGTGGGTGCGGGCGTGGTCCCCCTCCCAGGAGTCCCGCGCCCTCCTCCACGGCACCGGCACCCTCGTGGCCCACGCCGACGTCGAGGGCGTCCGGGGCGGTGTGCCCGTCCGCGGACGCGGACACCTGGAATCCCGCCCGGCCGGCAGGATCACGCGCTTCGAGCCCCACATGCGCGGTATAGAGGCCGTGGTGAGGGAGGAACTGAGGAGCGTCTACCCCGACCGCCCGGACCGGGACGCCCTCACCGCACTCGCGGGTCTGGAGGAGCGCCCCGGGGTGCTCGACGCCTCGACGGCGGACGACCTGCACGCCGCGCTCGTCCGCCCCCTCCGCCACACCACGGACGGCGCGGGCAAGGGCATGCGGACCTACCTGTGGTTGCAGATCGTGGACCTGTACGGAGGAGACCCCCAACGGCTCCGGCCCATGCTCGCGGTCATCGAGGCACTCCAGACGGGCAACCTCATGATCGACGACATCCAGGACCGCTCGCCCATGCGCAGGGGGCGGCCCGCCGCCCACACGGTGTTCGGGGACGCGTTGACGATCAACGCCGGGACGCACGCCTACTTCCTCGTCGACCAGGTCCTCCCCCCGCTCGTGCGCGGGGACGACCGCCTGCTCCTGGCCGTGTACCGGATCGTCATGGGCATCATGCGCGCCGGGCACGCGGGCCAGGCACTGGACATCACCGGCCACGCCGCCGCGATGGACGAGGCCGTGCGCACCGGTGAGGCCGGCCCCCTCCTGAGCCGGATCCGCACCGCCCACCTCCTCAAGACAGCCCTGCCCATACGCAGCCTGGCCGAGATCGCCGCGCTCCTGTCCGGTGCCTCCGAGGAGCAGCTCCGGGGCGTCCGCGTCTACGGGGAGAAGGTCGGCCTGGCCTTCCAGATCGGAGACGACATGCTGGACCTGAGGGGGGTCACCGTGCGCGACCCCTCCGGAGCGCTGACGTCCACCAAACTCCGGGCCGAGGACCTGCGGGAGGGCAAGGTGACGATGCCCCTGGCCCACGCCGTCGCCCTCCTGCCCCCCGACCGCGTACGCGTGATCTGGGAACGCGTGCGGACAGGCGTGGCGGACGAGGCGGAGGCCGCGGAGATCGCCGACGAGCTCATCGCCTGCGGCGCGGTGCGGGCCTGCGAGGACGAGTGCCGCGCGCTGGTCGACGAGGGCTGGGGGCGGTTGCGGGGGGACCTGCCCCGGAACTGGTCGGCGCTGGGCCTCCACGCCCTGGGAACCTGGGCCGTCCACCGGAACGCGGAGTGCTGAGCATGGTACGTTCCGCGTCACCGAGCCCGCAGGGGACGGCCGGCACGCCCGCGCCCGCCACGTCCACGCTGAGCGTCCGTGGCGTCCACAAGGCCTACGGCCACCACCGCGTACTCCGCGGCGCCGACCTGGAGCTGCCCCCGGGGTGTCTGGGCGGCGTGGTCGGCGAGAACGGCGCCGGCAAGTCCACCCTCCTGCGCATCCTCGCCGGACAGCTGTCGCCCGACCGGGGGGAGGTGGCCTACGCCGGGCGGCTGGGGTACTGCCCCCAGCACACGGTCCTCAACCCGTCCTTCACCGTGGAACAGCACCTGCGGTTCTTCCAGGTCGCCTACGACCTGCCGGACCTGGCGCTGGCCCACGAGCTCATGGACCTCCTGTCGTTCGTCGGGTACCGGCGCCACCGTGTGGGCTCCCTCAGCGGGGGGACCCGGCAGAAGCTCAACCTCACCCTGGCCCTCATGCACGATCCGCCCCTGCTGCTCCTCGACGAGCCCTACCAGGGCTTCGACTGGGAGACCTACGAACGCTTCTGGGAGCTGTCCGCCCGCCTGCGCGACCGGGGCCGGTCGGTACTGGTGGTCTCCCACATCGCCTTCGACACGACCCGCTTCGACCGCCTGTGGCGACTGGAACAGGGCCGACCGGTACCGGCGTCCACAGGAGCGGGGGAGGGGCGGTGAACGCGCGTCGGGCCTGGGACCGCTACCGGACCGCGACGGTGTTCGCGGTCACCGAGCACCTGCGCAACCGCCTGGCCCTCGTGCTCGTGCTGGGCTTCGTGCCGCTGTGGATCACCCTGGTCCACCTGGTGATCGCCGACGGCGACGTCACGTTCCTGCTGCGCGCCAGCGGCGAGCACCTGACGGTGAACGGCAACCACATCAGCCAGATCTCGGGGGCCGTCAACGCCGTCACGCTCATCGTCGGCTTCATGATGTTCATCGTGACGTTCCGGTCGGTGGGCTTCGACCAGCGGCTGGTCCTGGCGGGCTATCCCCGCAGTCACCTGCTGGCGGGCAAGCTCACGGCGCTGGTCCTGGCCACGGCGGCGGTGTGCGCCTACGCCACGGCGGTGACGGCCGTGTACTGGACCCCCGAGCGGCCGGTGGCGCTGTGGATGGCGCTGTGCGGGGCCGCGCTCGCGTTCGGCGGGATCGGGATCGCCCTCGGGGTGGCCCTGCGCGGGGAGCTGGAGGGCATGTTCGTCGTCATCATGCTCAGCATCATCGACATGGGGCTCCAGAACCCGGTGGCCAACCCCGCCGCCGACAGCGACGTCGTGCGCTACCTGCCCGCCTACGGGACCATGCAGTCGGGAACGGCGGCGGGGTTCGTGGAGGACGTCCCGTGGGCCCACATGGCGCTGGGGCCGCTGTGGTTCGTGTGTGCGGTGGTGGTGGCAGGGACGGTGCTGTGGATGCGCACCCGTGACCGCCGCTCGCCCCTGGCCGGGATGCGCAGGGGTGTTCCGCGGCGGGGATGAGGGACGCCCCGCCGAACCGCCGTGCGCGGCGCCCCCGGGGCAGGTCCCGCGGCCACCGGGAGGGGCGGCCCCCTCCCGGCGGCCGCAGGACCTGGACGGTCCGCGGAACACGGCCCGGGCCCGGTCAGAACCAGAACCACTGGATCGGGTTCATGCCGTAGACGGCGACGAACGCGCCGCCGACGACCGCGGTGACGGCCACCGAGGTCAGGACCGGGCGCCGCGCGGGAAAGCGCCGCGCGCACGCCCACACCAGGAAGGCCAGGCCCGCGGCGACGGACGCGCTCCAGTAGGCCACCGAGGTGGTCTCGGCGACCACGAGGTGCCCGTAGACCCCCTCGCCGATGAGCACACCGCTGAGCATGCCCGTGCCCCAGGGGGCGAAGCCGGTGCGAAAGCGCAGGGAGTGGGCCGTCAGGCCGAGGAAGGGGCCCACCAGGACGGCCGCGGTGAGCCAGAAGGCCGTGGTGCCAGCCGAGGCGTGGTAGCCGCGCAGGACCGAGGCCAGGTCGTAGCCGAGCATCATGCACGCCAGCGCCGCCGCGGCGGCGGCCACGGCCGCCCACCGGCGCCGGGGCAGCAGGGCGAGGAGGAACGCCGCCACGCTCCAGGAACCGCTGGAGTTGCTCAGGGAGTTCAGGTGGAAGGGCAGCCATCCCTGGCTGAAGGAGGTCAGCGCGCCGATGGCCAGCCCGCCGAGCGCGGCCGCGGCGAGGGCGCCCACGGAGGCGGCGAGGCCGGGGGGTGTCGGGTGCGGGGTCGTCGTAGAGGCGCTCATGCCTGCGTCATCGCCTCTCCGGGCCCGCCGGGTTCGGCGGCGGGGGCAACGAATTCATGACGCCGCCCGGGCCCCTCGCGGTGGCGGCCCCGGCGCAGGTCCGCGCTCGCGTCCCCGTCCGCCTCCGCTCCGTCCCTGTCCCCGCCCCCGTCGGGGAGGGGGCGGGCGCCGACACCC
>NZ_JBSHDN010000309.1:0-5075 GCF_053616335.1 Nocardiopsis sp. NPDC055824 | reverse complement strand
CTCCCCCCACGGGGGGAGCGGGCGCAGTGCTCCTACGAGCGGGGGAGTGCGGTGAGACGGCCGGACCCGGGGGGATGTGGTCTCCGGCCGTCTCGTCGGTTCCTCCGGCCGCACACGGCCGGGGGAACCGGTTCTCAACGTAGCGCCAGGCCGCCGGAGATAAAGGCGCATTTCATCCTGCTTGTCCTACCGCGTGAGCGAATCGTGACGTGGATATGGTCCGACCGACGCTCCCACGGGCCGAGGAGGCCGGAACCCCCTCCACCGGTCCGGACCGCTGCGGCGGTCCTGTCGCCCCCGGGGCCGGGCCTCAGGTCGTGTAGACGACGAAGGACACCGCGATGTAGTGGCAGACGAACGCCGCGATGGTCAGCGAGTGGAAGATCTCGTGGAAGCCGAACCAGCGCGGCGCCGGGTTGGGCCGCTTGAGCCCGTAGACGACCGCGCCGACGCTGTACAGGACCCCGCCGACGAGGATGAGGATCCACGTCGCCGGATGGGTCCCGTGGACCAGGTCGGGGATGAACAGCACCGCCACCCAGCCGATGGCCAGGTACAGGGCCGTGGACAGCCAGCGCGGGGCGTTGAGCCACAGGAGTTTGAAGCCGACCCCGGCGATGGCCCCGCCCCAGACCAGCGCCAGCATCGCCGTGCGCAGGGTGCCGTCGAGGACGAGCACGATGAACGGCGTGTACGTGCCCGCGATGATCAGGTAGATGTTCGAGTGGTCCAGGCGCCGCAGCACCTTCTGTGCGCGGGGCGACCACCGGCCCACGTGGTAGACGGCCGAGGTGCTGAACAGCAGCACCGAGCTGAGCGCGTACACGGCGCTGGCGAGCAGGGCCGGCACGGTGGGGGAGAGCGCGACCAGGACGATGCCCGCGGCGAGGGCGAGCGGCGCCGTCCCCAGGTGGAGCCAGCCCCGGAGTCTGGGCTTGACCGCCTCCAGGAAGTCTCCGGCCGCGCTGACGGCCCTCTCCGGCATGGACGCGTCGCCCTGGGGCTCCCCGCCGCCCTTCGCGGCTCCGGTGCCGTGTCCGCCGGGCCCGTCGTCCCCGGCCCCCGCGCCGCCCTTGCCGTTGCTCCGCGTCCGTTCCTCCGACACGTTGTTCCCCTCCGTCCCGCGGTCCGCGCCGCTGCGGGCCTCTTGCCCAGCCTAACTTACGGAGGCGTAGGTTACTTGCCGGTAAGCCTGTGTCGCGTGGCACAGCGGCCTCCGGTGGAAGGTGTGGCGCGGGATTGGTCGGGTGCGCCCCCGGGGCGGCAGGGGCGGGAGGGGAGCGCCTCGCCGTGCGAGCGCGGGGCTGTGACCAGGGGGTCCGTGGCTGTCGGGGTGTGCGTTCCCTGGTCGGGGGGTCGGGGTCGGCATTCCTGGGCTGAACCATTGGTATAGACCTCTCTAATGTCCTTGACCTGCTGGAATGCTGTCAAATGGTGGTTCATGAAGGGGTGATGATGCGCAGTGTGGATAGAGTCGCGCCCATCCGGGCACAGGCGCCGATCCACCGCGGAGCCGTCGAGAATCGAGGGAGACCCCCGTGGCCAAGTACGTCTACACGTTCACCGAGGGCAACAAGGACCTGAAGGATCTCCTCGGCGGCAAGGGGGCCAACCTCGCCGAGATGACCAACCTCGGACTCCCCGTGCCCCCCGGGTTCACGATCACCACGGAGGCGTGCCGCCACTACCTCTCGCGCGGCAGCGTCCCCGAGGGCCTGGACGCCGAGGTCGAGGCCAACCTCGCCGAGCTGGAGAGGACGATGGGGCGCCGCCTCGGCCAGGCCGACGACCCGCTCCTGGTGAGCGTGCGCTCGGGCGCGAGGTTCTCCATGCCCGGCATGATGGAGACGGTCCTCAACATCGGCCTCAACGACGAGTCCGTCGTCGGCCTCGCCGCCCGGAGCGGGGACGAGCGTTTCGCGTGGGACTCCTACCGCCGCCTCGTCCAGATGTTCGGCAGGACCGTTCAGGACATCGAGGGCGACCTCTTCGAGGAGGCCGTCGAGGAGGTCAAGGCCGCCAAGGGCACCACCGACGACCTGGACCTCGACGCCGCCGACTTCCGCGAGCTCGTCGGGCGCTTCCAGGACATCGTCCTGGAGCGGACCGGGCGGCCGTTCCCCTCCGACCCCCGGGAGCAGATGGCCCTCGCCGTCAAGGCGGTCTTCGACTCCTGGAACGCCCCCCGGGCGGCCCTCTACCGCCGGCAGGAGCGCATCCCCGCCGACCTCGGCACCGCCGTCAACGTCTGCGCCATGGTCTTCGGCAACCTCGGCATGGACTCGGGTACCGGCGTCGCGTTCACCCGCGACCCCGCCTCCGGCCAGCCGGGCGTCTACGGCGACTACCTCCAGAACGCCCAGGGGGAGGACGTGGTGGCCGGCATCCGC
The DNA here is from genome assembly GCF_053616335.1 of Nocardiopsis sp. NPDC055824. NCBI lineage: Bacteria > Bacillati > Actinomycetota > Actinomycetes > Streptosporangiales > Nocardiopsidaceae > Nocardiopsis > Nocardiopsis sp. NPDC055824. Next base: position 2,685 of record NZ_JBSHDN010000309.1, on the reverse strand, counting down.
AACACCGTGCCCCTCGCCGACCTGGAGAAGATCGACGCCCGGAGCCACGCGGAGCTGATGGGCATCATGGACACCCTGGAGAACCACTACCGCGACCTGTGCGACATCGAGTTCACGATCGAGCGCGGCAAGCTCTGGATGCTCCAGACCCGGGTGGGCAAGCGCACCGCCGCGGCCGCCTTCCGCATCGCCGACCAGCTCGTCGACCAGGGCATGATCACCCTGGACGAGGCCGTCCAGCGCGTCACCGGCGACCAGCTCGCCCAGCTGATGTTCCCCCGCTTCGACGAGGCGGCCGTGGCCGGGGCCGGCGTCCGCCGCATCGGCCACGGCATGAACGCCTCTCCCGGCGCCGCCGTGGGCAAGGCGGTCTTCGACTCCTACACCGCCGTCAAGTGGTCGCGCAGCGGTGAGAAGGTCATCCTCTGCCGCAGGGAGACCAACCCCGACGACCTGGAGGGCATGATCGCCGCCGAGGGCATCCTCACCAGCCGCGGCGGCAAGACCTCCCACGCGGCCGTCGTCGCCCGGGGCATGGGCAAGACCTGTGTCTGCGGCGCCGAGGAGATCGACGTGGACACCAAGAACCGGCGGCTGACCGCCCCCGGCGGCGAGGTGGTCGAGGAGGGCGACGTCATCTCCATCGACGGCACCAGCGGCGAGGTGTACCTCGGCGAGGTGCCCGTCGTGGACTCGCCCGTCGTGCGCTACTTCGAGGGCGAGATCGACCCGGCCTCCGACCAGGCCGACGACCTCGTGCGCTCCGTCGACCGGCTCATGCACTACGTCGACGCGGCCCGCCGCATGCGGGTGCGCGCCAACGCCGACACCGCCGAGGACGCCGCCCGCGCGCGCCGCATGGGCGCCCAGGGCATCGGCCTGTGCCGCACCGAGCACATGTTCCTCGGCGACCGCCGCCAGCTGGTGGAGCGGCTCATCCTCGCCGACACCGAGGACGAGCAGCGCGACGCGCTCGCGGAGCTGCTGCCCCTCCAGCGCGAGGACTTCGCCGGGATCCTGGAGGCCATGGACGGGCTGCCCGTGACGGTCCGCCTGCTGGACCCGCCGCTGCACGAGTTCCTCCCGGACATCACCGAGTTGTCGGTGCGCGTGGCCGTCGCCGAGGCACGCGGGGAGAGCCACGAGAACGACCTGCGGGTGCTCCAGGCGGTGCACAGGCTGCACGAGCAGAACCCGATGCTGGGCCTGCGCGGCGTGCGCCTCGGCCTGGTCGTCCCCGGGCTGTTCTCCATGCAGGTGCGTGCCATCGCCCAGGCCGCCGTCGACCGGATGGCCGCGGGGGGCCGCCCCCGGCCCGAGATCATGATTCCGCTGGTCGGCACCGTGCAGGAGCTGGAGATCATCCGCGAGGACGCGCTGAGGGTGCTGCGGGAGGTGGAGCGGGAGCACGGGGTCGAGCTCGACTTCCCGGTCGGCACGATGATCGAGCTGCCGCGCGCGGCGCTGACCGCCGGTGAGATCGCGGAGAACGCCGAGTTCTTCTCCTTCGGGACCAACGACCTCACCCAGACCGTGTGGGGCTTCTCCCGCGACGACGTCGAGGCCTCGTTCTTCTCCGCCTACCTGGAGAAGGGCGTGTTCGGGGTCTCGCCGTTCGAGTCCCTGGACGTGGACGGCGTCGGCCGCCTGATCCGCATCGCGGTGGAGGAGGGCCGCGCGGCGCGGCCCGGCATCAAGCTCGGCGTGTGCGGCGAGCACGGCGGGGACCCCGCCTCGGTGCACTTCTTCCACCGTGTGGGCCTGGACTACGTCTCCTGCTCCCCGTTCCGGGTCCCCGTCGCCCGCCTGGAGGCGGGCCGCGCGGCCGGGCGCACCGCGGGCTGAGGCCCCGGGCCGGACGCGGTTCCGCGGGGGTAGGGCACCCCCTCCCCCCGCGGGGGCCGGGAAGCGGCCGGCGCCGCGCCCCGGCCGGAAGGGTTCCCCGGCGACGCCCCGGCGTCGGCAGGACGACCGTCCGGCGCCGACTCGGGAACCGACCGGGGACCACCCTCCCCGGAGGGCCGCCGGCCGCAGAGAACGCCCTAGACTCGACCCTGCCGACGGTGGGGTCCCGAGACGCCCGCTGTGACCTCTTCGTGATGTATTCTGGCCGCCGGTAAGGCCGCCGCTCCCGGCCTCCCCCCACACGCGGAGGCGGGACGCGCCGACACCACCCCCGCTCCCGCTCGCCCGACCCCGTGCCGCCGCGAACCACCGGCCGGTACGGGCCGTCCCAGCGGGTAGCAGGATCCCTGTTCAGAGAAGTTGTGCGGAGGTGAGCCGGTGCGAACGGCGAACGACGGCCGCGGCGACGAGCCGTGGGAGGAGCCGGTCACGGCCCCCTCCTCAGACGACGAGTCGACCAGGGTCTTCTCCCGTGACGACTTCACCGCTGTCCCCGCCCCTCCGGCGGAGGCGGCCGGGGACGGCGTCGGAGGTGCGGACGGCGAGGCCACCCGCGAGTTCACCAGGGCGGGGCCCGCCGCGTCCGGCGACCCCGCCACCCGCGAGTTCGCCCGCCCCGGGCCCTCCGACCCCGGGAGCGCGCCCGACGACGGGGGCACCCGTGCGTTCGACCGGCCCGACCCCGCCTCCGACGACCTCCACGGCGCCCCGGCGGAGGACGCTCCCGCCGGGGCGGCCTTCACCCGGCGCTTCGTCAGGGACCGGCCGCGGCCCCGGGGC
>NZ_JBSHDN010000308.1:0-5119 GCF_053616335.1 Nocardiopsis sp. NPDC055824 | reverse complement strand
GGGGGAGGCCGTCTCGGCGGCCGTCGGCGACCCGGAGCTGAGCCCCGGGTGGTGGAAGCTCGCCCGCCCCCGGGTGTGTTGCGTAGGCGTGGGTATCAGACCCAGCTCGCGCCGTCGATCGCCATGGTGAGTGCTCCTTCGTGTCGAGTGCTGCCGAGGCGGAATCGGCCGGGCCCCCGGGAGGTCGGCGGTCCGTGCCGGAGCGGCTGACGCCGCGCCCCACAGAAGAATGCCCCAGAACCGGTGCACGACCAACCCCCCTGGGTCTCCGCACACCCCGGAACGGGGGGCCTCGCGACTCTCGATACAATAAGCGATTAAGTTATTACCCAAAGTGATGTAAAGTGTTGGGGTGTCGAGTGGGCCCGTCCGGCGAGCGGACTTCGGGCGTTCGGCTACCCGGCCGTCGTCACCGAGTGGCATGGTAGGGGAACGCGGGGCGAATCCATCCCGTCGAACGGAGAACCGCAGGAGGCGGCGGACCCATCAGAGTCGGGTGTGGGGGATGAATGGCAGAGCGTGACACAGAAGGGAGGCGGGAGCCGTGAGCATCTCGGAGAAACCGGCGGCGCCGGTCGGCCGTGCCCCCGGGGGCCGGTCCTCGTGGCCGGTCCTCCAGGAGCCCCAGGGCCTGATCGTCTACATGTGCCTGCTCCTGGTCGCCGCGCTGTTCCTGTTCGGGGTGGCGTTCGCCCTGACCGTGTTCTCACTGAAGGACCTGGTCACCTTCACCGCGCTGGTCGCCGGCGCGGCGATCTCGGTCGAGGGGAGCCGCCGGCTGGGCACGCCCACGCCCGCCGGGTTCAACCGCGACCTGCTGGGGGCCTGGTGGTTCCCGGTCGTGCTCCTCCTCCCGCCGGTGTACTCCCTGCTCATCCCCATCCCCGTGTACCTGATGGTCCAGCAGCGCACGAGGCGCACCCTGGTGCACCGCCGGGTGTTCAACGCGACCTCGGTGGGGCTCTCGGGGTTCCTGGTGTCGGTGGTCTGGCACGGCGTGTGGGGGGACGACCTCGTCGGCGGCCTGGGCGGCGTCGTCGAGTCCGGCGAGCCCCTCACCACGGGGCCCGGCGTGCTCGTGGCGGTACTGTGCTGCGCGGGGTTCACCGTCCTCAACACCCTCCTCGTCGCCCTGGCCGCGAGGATCAGCAGCGGCCCGGGCAACAGCCTGCGCCCCATGTGGGACCGCGAGGCGCTCATCGTGGACGCCGTCGAATTATGTGTCGGCGTCACGGTCGCCATCCTCGCCCAGCTGTCCCTCTTCCTCCTGGTCATCGCGGTCCCGCCGGTCCTCCTCCTCCAGCGCAGCCTCCTCTACCAGCAGTTGCAGATGGCCGCGCGGACCGACCCCAAGACGGGGCTCCTCAACGCGCCCACCTGGGAGCAGGAGGCGTCGATCGAGATCGCCAGGGCCCGCTCCTCCCGGGGGCGCGCCGCCGTGCTCATCGTCGACATCGACCACTTCAAGCGGGTCAACGACAGCCACGGCCACCTGTTCGGGGACCAGGTCCTCCTGGGGGTGGCCACCACCATCGCCCAGCAGCTGCGCCAGTCCGACCTGCTCGGGAGGTTCGGCGGCGAGGAGTTCGTGGTGCTGCTGCCCGGGTCCGACACCACCGAGGCCTGGCGCGCGGCCGAACGCCTGCGCACGCAGGTCGGGGGCATGGAGATCGCGGTCGACGGCGTCCCGGTGCGCATCACCATCTCGATCGGGGTGGCGGTCATCGGCGACCACGGCAACGACCTGGTCGAACTGCTCACCGCGGCCGATCTCGCGCTCTACCGGGCCAAGGAGACCGGCCGCAACCGCGTGTGCCTGCCGGCGGGGCGCCCCGGCGCCGGCGGCACGATCCCCGGCCCGCGCGAGGCGGAGCTGACCGACCGCGGCGGGCCCGCGGAACCCACCGATCCCAGAGAGGTCTCCTGAACCGCGGCCCCACGGAGAACGCGCGGTCGTCCACAGGCTCCGGAAGCCCCTTGTCCGGAACCGGATGATCACGCACCGTGAAGATATGCACCCCGACCAGCCGCACCACTCGCGCGACCCCCAGGACCCCCAGGACCCCGCCCGTTCGCCCGACCGGACGGAGCGGCCGGACCGGCCGGGGCACACCGGCTCCCCGGCCGCACCCGGCTCCCCCCGCGGGGGGCCGGGCCCGACGGACCCGGCCCCCCGGCCGCGACCGCCCGGCGGATCCCCCGCGCCGGGCGCCTCCCCCGGCGCCCTCACGCTGACCAACCCGACCGACATCATCGCCACCCTCCCGTACCTGGTGGGGGAGCCGCCCGACCCCGGGATCGTGGTCCTCGCCATCAGGGACCGCGGCGTGCACTCCGTGTACTGCGGCGACCTGGACAGGATGGACGGCGCCCCCGACCCGGCGGGGCGGGCCGCGGCCCCCGCCGCCGCGGCGGCCTCCGAGGGCTGCACGGCCCTGGCCGTCGTGGCGTACGGGCCGCCCGGGCGGGTGACCCCCTACGTCGACGCCCTCCTCGCCGCCGCCCGGACACACGGCCTCGCGGTCGTCGACGCCATCCGGGTCACCGGCGGCCGGTACTGGTCCTACACCTGCGGATCGGCCGGGTGCTGCCCGGCCGAGGGCACGGTCGTCAACGTCGACGGGTCCACTGTCCCGGCGAGCGCGGTCCTGCACGGGATCGTCCCCGCGCCGCCGTTCCACGCGACCATGGCCGACATCGCCCGGATACGCGCGCTCCTCGCCCCCGTCCGCGGGGAGGAGCGGGCCGCGATGGAGGCCGCCGCGGACCGTGCGCGGACCCGCGCCGCGCGGGCGGAGGGCGGCGGTCCCTCCGACCGCGGCCTCACCGAGGTCCTGGCTGCGGTCCGGGCCGAGCACGCGGGGCGGGCGGTCACCGACCCGGACGGACTGGCCCGGCTGGGCGTGCACCTGACCGGGACCGGCGTGCGGGACGAGGTGTGGGCGAGGATCACCGCCGAGGCGGCCCCCGTCCACCAGGCGCTGTGGAGCCGGGCCACCCGCTGCCTGCCCTCGGAGCTCAGGGCCGCCCCCGCCTCCCTGCTCGCCGTCGCCGCGTGGCAGCGCGGTGACGAGGCGCTCGCGGCGGCGGCGCTGGACGTCGCCCTCACCACCGATCCCGGCTACTCCATGGCGGTGCTCATGAGCCGGGCCCTGGCCTGGGGGCTGCCGGTGGAGCGCTGGCGGGAGTTCACGCCCCGCTGGCTGAGCCGGGGGAGGGACCCGGCACAGGACTGACCGCAGGGGCCGGCGGCGACCGGAGGGGGTGACCCGGGGCGCAGCGCCACGGCCGCCGCGCGGGTCCGGTGGGGACGGGCCCGGGCCGGCGCCGGACTCCGTCCCCGCCGGGCCCCCGGGTGCGCTCCGATGGCGGGGGCATGGGCTGCGACGCCCTAGGCTTGGAGGCATGCCGGAGTACATTTTCACCATGAACAACGTGCGCAAAGCGCACGGCGACAAGGTCGTCCTTGACAACGTTTCGGGGTCGTTCCTGCCCGGAGCCAAGATCGGCGTCGTGGGCCCCAACGGTTCGGGTAAGTCGACGCTTCTGAAGATCATGGCCGGCATCGAACAGCCGTCCAACGGCGAGGCGCGTCTCATGCCCGGGTTCAGCGTCGGGCTGCTCGCGCAGGAGCCCCGGCTCGACGCGGACAAGACGGTCCTGGAGAACGTCGAGGACGGTGTCGCCGAGACCAAGGCGATGCTGACCCGCTTCAACGAGATCGCCGAGCAGATGGCGACGGACTACTCCGACGAACTGCTCGAGGAGATGGGCAAGCTCCAGGAGCAGCTCGACCACCGCAACGCCTGGGACCTGGACAGCCAGCTGGAGCAGGCGATGGACGCCCTGCGCTGCCCGCCCGGGGACGCCTCCGTCACCCAGCTCTCGGGTGGTGAGAAGCGCCGGGTCGCCCTGTGCAAGCTCCTCCTCGAACAGCCCGACCTCCTCCTGCTCGACGAGCCCACCAACCACCTCGACGCCGAGAGCGTGAACTGGTTGGAGCAGCACCTGGCCAAGTACCCCGGCACCATCATCGCGATCACACACGACAGGTACTTCCTCGACCACGTCGCCACGTGGATCCTGGAGCTGGACCGCGGCCAGTTCTACCCCTACGAGGGCAACTACTCCACCTACCTGGAGACCAAGCAGGCCCGCCTGAAGGTCGAGGGGCAGAAGGACGCCAAGAAGGCCAAGCGCCTCAAGGACGAGCTGGAGTGGGTCCGCTCCAACGCCAAGGCCCGCCAGACCAAGAGCAAGTCCCGTCTGGCCCGCTACGAGGAGATGGCGGCGGAGGCCGACAAGACCCGCAAGCTGGACTTCGAGGAGATCCAGATCCCGCCGGGTCCGCGCCTGGGCAACACCGTGGTCGAGGTCAAGAACCTCACCAAGGGCTTCGACGACCGCGTCCTCATCGAGAACCTCAGCTTCTCCCTGCCGCCCAACGGCATCGTCGGCGTCATCGGCCCCAACGGTGTCGGCAAGACGACCCTGTTCAAGATGATCGTCGGCGAGGAGACCCCCGACCAGGGCAAGATCACCGTCGGCGACACGGTGGAGATCTCCTACGTCGACCAGTACCGGGGCCGCATCGACGACAGCAAGAACGTGTGGGAGACCATCTCCGACGGCGAAACGTTCATCACGGTCGGCAAGGTCGAGATCCCGAGCCGCGCCTACGTCGCCGCCTTCGGCTTCAAGGGCTCCGACCAGCAGAAGCAGTCCGGGGTGCTCTCGGGCGGCGAGCGCAACCGGGTCAACCTGGCGCTCACCCTCAAGCAGGGCGGCAACCTGCTGCTCCTGGACGAGCCCACGAACGACCTGGACGTGGAGACCCTCGGCTCCCTGGAGAACGCGCTGCTGGACTTCCCCGGCTGCGCCGTGATCACGTCCCACGACCGCTGGTTCCTCGACCGCGTCGCCACGCACATCCTCGCGTGGGAGGGCGACGCCAACTGGTTCTGGTTCGAGGGCAACTTCGAGTCCTACGAGAAGAACAAGATCGAGCGCCTGGGCCCGGACGCCGCGCGTCCGCACGCGGTGACCCACCGCAAGCTCACCCGCGACTAGCCTCGCGGGACCTGGCACGCGCCCGCGGGGGCACCGGACGACCGGTGCC
>NZ_JBSHDN010000307.1:0-5129 GCF_053616335.1 Nocardiopsis sp. NPDC055824 | reverse complement strand
AAGGGCAGGTTCAGGATGAGCAGCATGACGCTGCCGATGAACAGGCTGGCCAGGAGCGCCCACACCAGGTCGGCGTTGCGCTCGAAGAGCAGCGGCCCGGGCTGCATGCCGTACTGCTGGAAGGCGGCGAGCATGATCGCCGCCGTGGCCGAGGTGGGCAGCCCCAGCCCCAGCAGGGTGCCCATGGCGGTTCCGGCGGTCGCGCTCGCGGCGGCCTCCGGGGCGGCCACGCCCTCGATCGCCCCGTTGCCGAACTCGTCCTCGCCGGTGCCGCGCCGGGCGCGCCGCGCGGCGAGCTTGCGCTCGGCGCCGAAGGCCAGGAAGGTCGGGATCTCCGAGCCGCCCGCCGGGATCGACCCGAACGGCAGGCCGAACAGGGTGCCGCGCATCCAGGCCGGGAAGGTGCGCCGCAGGTCGGCGCGGCCCAGCCACGGAGTGCCGGCGCGTCGGAGCGAGCCGCCGACCCCGCCGCCCGCGTGGGCGGTGGCGGCCACGTGGAACACCTCGCCGACGGCCAGCAGCGCCACGGTCACGGTGATGATGCTGAAGCCCTCGAAGAGCTGGGGGACGCCCAGGGTGAAGCGCTCGGCCCCGCTGAGGCTGTCGATGCCCACCATCGAGATGGCCAGGCCGATGCCCAGGGCGATCAAGCCGCGTACGGCCGAGTTCGAGACCACGGCGGACGTGGCGACGAACGCGAAGACCGTGAGCGCGAAGTACTCGGCCGGACCGAATCGGAGCGCCAGCTCCACGATGACCGGGGAGAAGAACGCCACCAGCGCCGTGGACACGATCGCGCCGATGAAGGCTCCGATCGCCGCCGTGGCCAGCGCCTGCGGCGCCCGACCGCGCCTCGCCATCTTGTGCCCCTCGATGGCGGTGGCGATGGCCGAGGCCTGCCCGGGCGTGTTCATGAGGATGGCGGCGGTCGAGTCGCCGAACAGCCCGCCGTAGTAGACGCCGGCGAACATGATGAACGCGCCGGTGGGGTCGAGGTGGAAGGTGACCGGGAGCAGCAGCGCGACGGCCATGGAGGAGCCCAGGCCGGGCACCACGCCCACGGCGGTGCCGAGGACGACGCCCACCAGGGCCAGGAAGAGGTACTCGGGGCTCAGCGCGTTGGCGAACCCCGCCATGAGGTTGTCGACGACGTCCATCTAGAAGATGCCTCCGAGGATTCCGGCCGGCAGGTTCAGGCCGAGGCCGGCGACGAAGGCGAGCTGGATGAGGGAGGAGAACGTCAGGGACAGCACCGCGTCGAACAGGAGGCGGCGGCTGCCCAGGGCGTAGGCGATCCCGAAGAACAGCAGTGCCGCGGACAGGAGCCATCCCACCGGCTGGAGGATGGCGATGAACACCGTCATCGTGGCGACGACGATGCCCAGGCAGCGCCAGTCGATGCGCACGGGCGCGTCCTCGCCGGTCTCGGCGGCGTCGGCGCCCGGGGCCTGCTCGGCGGCCTGCTCGGCGGCCTGCGCGGGGCGGGCCGGCCGCAGGACGACCTGCACGGCCAGGGCGAGGCCGACGGCGCCCATGAAGACCGCGACCAGGGTCGGGAAGAAGCGCGGGCCGGGCGGCTCGGTGCCGGTCGGCACGGGGATGGCGGCGGTCTGCACGGCGATGAACCCGGCGATGCCCAGCACCAGGGCGGCGACCAGCAGTTCGGACCTGCCCTGCCACCAGGGCGGCCGGGGCGGGGCGTCGGGCTCCGTGGCCCGTGCGGGGGTGGTGGCGTCGGTACTCAAGACAGGCCCAGTTCTTCGGTGATGGTGTTGATGCGCTCGGTCTCCAGGGCGAGGAACTCCTCGAACTCCGCGCCGGTCTGGAAGGTGTCGTCCCAGCGGTTGCGCTCCAGGGTCTGCGCCCACTCCGGGGTGTCGTGCATCTCGGTGACGATCTCGGTCAGCTCGGCCCGCTCGGCCTCGGTGATGCCGGGAGGGGCCACGAGGCCGCGCCAGTTGGGCAGGACCGCGTCGATGTCCTGCTCGGCCAGCGTCGGGACGTCGATGCCCTCGACGCGCTCGTGCGCGGAGACGCCCAGGGCGCGCACGTTGCCCGCCTCGATCTGGTCGCTGAACTCGTTGAAGCCGCTGATGCCGACGTCGACGCTGCCCGACAGCAGCGAGGTCAGCGCCTCGCCGCCGCCGGAGAAGGCGATGTAGTTGACGTCGCGGGGATCGACGTCGACCTCGGAGGCGACGAGTCCGGCCAGCAGGTGGTCGGTGCCGCCCAGGGAGCCGCCGCCGACCGCCATGCCGCCCGGGTCCTCGCGCCAGGCCTCGGCCAGGTCGCCCATGTCCTGGTAGGGGGAGTCGGCGGGGACCACGATCACCTCGTAGTCGTCGGCCAGCCGGGCGATGGGGGTGACGTCCCGGAGGTCGTGCGAGGAGTTGTTGACGATGATGCTGCCGATCATGACCGTGCCGGTCACCATCAGCGTGTTGGCGCGGCCCTCCTGGCGGACCGCCTGCGCGAGCCCGATGGTGCCGCCCGCGCCGGGGACGTTGACGACCTGGTTGTTGGCGACGATGCCGCCCTCGCGGAGGGCGTTCTGCCCCTCGCGTCCGACCAGGTCCCAGCCGCCGCCGGGAGCGGCGGGCACGATGGTGGTGAGGCGGCTGCGCACGGCCTCGCCGCCGTCGCCGCCGGTCGACGAGGCGTTGACCGCCGCGGCGCCGATGACGACGGCCGCCGCGACCGCGCCGCCGACGCGCAGGATGCGCTGCATGCTCATGGGTTGGCTCTCTCCGTTGCTACCGGTCCGCGGCGCGTGCGGGCGCTCGCGGGCCGGCGGACCTCCCGAGGCGGGCAGTGGCGGCCGTTACACGTCTACGTGTCGCCGGTCGCATTTCGCTTCGGTTGCGTGAGCATGTCCTACGGATTGCCTGGAAGGATGACTTTTGGTCGTTTTGGACACAGTGGTTTTTTTGTTCGCCCCGGTCGGCGCCCACCGGTCGCGGGTGTGGCCCGGGGGCGCGGCGGCGTCCCGGTCGGGGCGGGGCCTCGCCGGGGCGGCGCCCGCGTCAGCCCCAGCCCGCCTCCCCGCCTCCCGTCGTCCTGCCTCCCTGGGCGTCCGTTCCGGGGGCGCGGCCGTTGCCCGCCCTCACCGGCCGCCACCGCTGTCGGAGGCGGGGGACGCCGGCCCGGGAGGCGCGGCTCCCACGGGCCCGGCGGTCCTCGTGGCCTCGGAGGTCCCGGCGCCCCTGATGGTCCCGCGTGCCTCCGCGGCCCCGGGGGCGGAGGGGTGGCGCGCTGTGGGGGCTCCGGGGCGGTCCAGCTCGAACCACACGGTGGTCCGTCCGTCCTCGTGCAGCGTGCCCCACCGATCGGACTGCAACGCGACCAGGCGCAGGCCCCGGCCGCCGACCCGGTCCGGGGCCAGGGGGCGCACGTGCGGGGAGGCGGCGCCCTCGGTGCGCGGTCCCTGGTCGGTGACCCTGACCTGGACCCGGCCCCGGAGCCGGTGCAGGGTGACGACGACCTCGCCGCCCTCGGCGCCGCTCAGCGAGTGGGTGATCGCGTTGTTGAACAGCTCCGAGGCGAGGCACTGGAGCAGTTCGGTGGACCGGGGCGGCAGCGAGGCGAGCGAGGCGAGCCGCCGGCGCAGGATCGAGGCCGTCTCCGGGACCCCCGCGAGGGTGAGGGAGTGGCCGATGCCCACGGGATCCGGTTCCACCAGGATGGCCGCGCGGTCGCGGGGATCGGTGGTCCTCCGGGGGAGGCGCGGAGGGGCGCCGCTCTCCACCTGGTTGTCCCGCCGTTGCTCCATACGGATCACTGATCCCACTTGAATCCCCGTTTCGGGGCCTCCGAAATGCGGGGCCCGAGAGTTCCCGACTGGTGGAGGGCCGGTTGTGAGCTGCCCTGACGTCGGCGGTGCGGATGGGGTCCGGCCCATAGGAAACACAATGGACCGTCCCGGCCGGGAGGGAAAGGGAAACAACCAGGTTGGTGCGCGATCAGGGAATCGGTTGTTGCCGGTTGCAGGTCTACGGCAGTGTGGTCCCACTGGTTTTCCCCTCGGGCGATCGGGCGGACATGGAGAAGAAGCGCGGCAAGGCCAAATGGCGCAAGGTGGGCGGTGAGCTGCGGGCCCTGCGCACGGGTGCGAACCTGCGGCAGAAGGACGTGGCGCCCCACGCCGGGGTCGTTCCCGCCCAGGTGTCGGCGTGGGAGAACGGCATTCGGGGGATGAGCGCGGCGCAGGCGCTCGCCCTCGATCGCGCGCTCAATGCGAACGGCCGCCTCGTCCGGGTGTACGAGAATACGGAAACGCCTGAAAATCTCCCAAAGTGGTACGAGCAGGTTCCTGAAATCGAACAGCGGGTTTCTGAGCTGAGGGAGTACCAGTGCCAGCTCGTCCCGGGGCTGATCCAGACGGACGCCTATGCCCGGGCGGCCATCAGGGACGCTCTGCCGTGGGCCTCCGACACCGAGGTCAAGCAGATGGTCACATCCCGCACGGGCCGCCGGTCCCTCCTGGCGAAGGACGGCTCCCCACTGGTGACCATCGTGGTCGAGGAGTTCGTCCTGAGTCGTGCGATAGGGGACGAAAGTATTCAGGCTGCCCAGCTGGATCGCGTGCTCGAGCTTGCGGAGAGGGGAAAGATCCGCTTCCAGGTCGTGCCGACGGATGTTCGGAGCCACTACGGGACGGCCGGCCCGTTCCGGATCTACACCTTCCCCGACAGGCCGGCCCTGGCCTCAGCCGAGTACACGGCCGGCGAGGTGTTGATCGATGACCTGGATACCGTGCAGAAGTGCATGACCATCTTCGGTTTCCTGCAAGCCGAGGCGCTGCCGATGGCGGCCTCCGTCGAACTGGTCAGGAAGGTCAGGAAGGGCATTGATGATTGAGCATGGCCTCGACAGGCACGTGTGGCACAAGAGCAGCCACAGCTCGGGACAGGGAAGCTGTGTGGAGGTGGCGGAGGGGGAGCGGGTGCTGGTGCGTGACACCCGGAACCGCCCTCTCGGCCACGTCGAGTACACCGCCGGCGCCTGGTCCGACTTCCTCCGAGGTGTGAAGAGCGGGGCCTCCTAGGCCTGGATCACCGCGGCCGACCGGCGAGGCGGTCAACCGCGGTGGTCGTCGGGAGGCCGGTCCCCGGGCGGAGCCGCCCGGGGAC
>NZ_JBSHDN010000306.1:0-5206 GCF_053616335.1 Nocardiopsis sp. NPDC055824 | reverse complement strand
CGGCTTCTGCGACCCCGGCCCAGCCCCCGCGGCCGTCCCGGACCCTCCGGGGCTCCAGGGGCTCCAGGGGCCCCGGAGGCTCCGCGCCGGGGGCGGGGTCCGGCGGGTCCGGGTCTCCGCCGCGGCCCGCCGGGCCCCACCGCACCTACCGGAGCACCGGGGGGGGCGGGGCCTCCGGCCGGCTAGTACTCGACCGGGACCTCCTCGAACTCACCGAACGGCCCGGCCCGCAGGGTCAGCTCCTCCACGTCCACCGGAGGCGCCGGGAACACGGCGACCAGGTTGTAGGTGTTGCCGGGCTGGAGCATGTGGACCTCCTCGGCGAAGCTGCTGTAGCGGCCCTCGCCGAAGTCCATCTGCGCCACGTAGCGCACCAGCCCGCTCTCCGGCTCCAGCAGCTGGAAGCCGCCGAGCGTGCCCTTGTTGAACTGCTCCGGGCCGCCGGCCTGCACGGCCTCCTGGCCGCCCAGATCGGGGATGGTCGGCTCGCCGGTGGTGTTGGTCAGCGCGACCGTGCCGATCACGTACGCGCCGTCGCGGCGCAGGGGGTAGACCTCCAGGCGCACCCCGTCCAGCTCGCCCTCGGCCACCACGGACCCCGGGTCCGCGTCGTAGGGCGCCGGCCAGGTGACGTTGCGCTGCGCGACGCCCAGCCCGTCGTCGTCGTACTCCTCTTCCTCCGTCGCCTCGACCGTCGTGTTGAACACGTAGGAGAACTCGACGCGGCGGTTGCGGGCGCGGGCCTCGTCGTCGTCGGGCCCGCCCTCGCGGGCGACCGGCTCGCGCTTGCCCCGGCCCTCGACCTCCAGGGTGAAGTCGGTGCCCAGCTCCTCGGCGAGCAGGTCGCGGACGCTCTCCGCCCGCTCGACCGAGAGGTTGTCGTTGTAGGAGTCGTCGCCGATGCCGTCGGTGTGCCCGATGACGGTGATGGCCGGCTCGTCCGGATCGACGTTCGCGGCCAGCGTGGTGGCGGCCCGGCGCACCACGTCCTCGGCGTCCGCCGTCAGGTCGGAGCGGTCGAACTCGAACATGACGTCGGAGTGCAGGGAGATGATCTCGCGGTCGCCGTCCCGCGTGGTGGAGGCGATCTCGGAGTCCACGAAGCTCTGCACCCAGCCCTCGTCCGCCACCGCGTCCTCGTCGGGGCGGCGGTTCACGAAGGTGAGGTTCTCGCCGCGGGGCGGCGGAGCGTCCAGGGTGAGGTGGTCGGGACCGTTGGGGCTCTCCGGGTCCGGCCGCTCCTCCTCCACGTCCTGGACGGGGATGCCCGTCATCGCTCCGAGGCCGCTTCCGACGAAGGTCACCTGCCGCACCTCGTCGGGGATGCGGGGGAAGTAGCGCACGTACTCGTTGGTGACGCCGTCGTGGACCGGGTACAGGCCGTCCTGGTTAGGGCTCTCCGACCCGTACTTGAGCCCCTCCCCGTCCAGGAACTGGCGGTAGACCCGGCCGCTGAGCGGGTCCACGAGGGTGTGGGCCATGCTCAGGTTGCGGTTGGGCCCGGAGAACTCGTCGGGGTAGGTCACCTCGTAGTACATGACGGTGTAGTCGTCGGTGCGCTCCAGGCCGGTGACGGCGAAGTGCATCTCCGTGTCCTGCCCGGTGTCCTGGAAGATGCGCCCCTCGCGGACGTAGGGGAACTCCTCCCTGACCGTCGGCGGCCCCGACGCGTCTCCGAACGTCTCGGACCACCAGTCGGATATGTCCGCGGTGACCGTGCAGCCGCTGAGCAGGAGACTGCCCGAGACCATCAGCGCGACCACGGTGATGGGCGTCTTCCGCGCCATGTGGGGGAACTCCGATCGTTGAGGGAGGCGTACCGGCAACATCCTCCAGCACTCGGAGGGCCGAACCGACCGCCACGTCCCCGGTTGGCGGGATACCGGCCGCTCGGAGGGGGGATGTCCGGGAATCGGGAGGGCGGGACCGGCACAGGAGCCGACAGGCGCCGTCGGGCCGCCCGGCCCCGCTCTCCGCGGCCCCGCCGCCGGAGGCCGGGACGGCCGACGGCCGGAGGTCCCCCCGCGCCTCCTGGAAACCTTCTCCCGGAAAGCTCAGAAAACTACAGTGGCTGGAGTAGACATGCCCCTTCAGTGCTGCTAGATTTCCTGTCGTAGCCACAGAGATACACGGCTGGACCACCGGATACGCCGGTGGAACGCAGGACGGCCCGACGGTGTGCACGTGCTTCAAGACACCGGGAGCCGGTAGGACAGCAGCACCGCAGTACGCAGGACCGGCATCCCGCTCATCCAGGGGACGCCGCAGCAGGACGAAGAGCGCGGTAGGGCTCGACCGGCGCGCTCAGCGGCACGGCGCCGGGAGCCGGTAGCACCGCAGTACCGGTGTCCCGCCCGTACCGGGGAACACCGCGCAGGAGGTAACGCAGGACGGCTCGACGGTGTGCACGTGCTTCAAGACACCGGGAGCCGGTAGGACAGCAGCACCGCAGTACAAGCAGTACGAGCAGCACCGCAGTACGCAGGACCGGCATCCCGCCCGTCCAGGGGACGCCGCAGCAGGACGAAGAACGCGGTAGGGCTCGACCGGCGCGCTCAGCGGCACGGCGCCGGGAGCCGGTAGCACCGCAGTGGAAGACAGTGCACGCAGTGAGATCGAGAGGAGTAGGTGCCATCAGGACCGCCCGGCGCGGAACGTTCGCCCGGGCACCGCAAGGCCCGGTTCGGAAGAAGGTGGTCCACGGTCACACAACCGCGATCCCCGCGATCCCGTCCCAGCTCGACTTCGGGCAGCGGAAGACCGGCAGCGGCCGGTAGGTGGTATTGAACTCTCGGGCCCCAGCGCCGTTCGGCGCTGGGGCCCTCGACGTGCGTCCAGGAGGCGCCCGGCCCCGCCGTGGACGGCGACGGCTCTGGCGGTGAACCCCCGGGTGGGGGATTCTTGGTGGCATGTCCGCGAAGAGGTCCCCCCGGTCCGCCGATCCCGCCTCCGGCCCGAGCACCGCCGGAACGGGAGAGGGCACAGCGCGCGCGAGGCCGTTCCCCGGCCGGTGGACGGGACCGGTCGTCGGCCTGCTCGTCGTCGGCGCGGCACTGGGCGCCGCACAGCTGGCCGCCGCCGCGGTCCGGTCCTCCCCGCCGGTGGTGGCGGTGGGCGACGCCGTCGTGGAACTGAGCCCCACGTGGCTGGTGGAGACGGCGATCACGCTGTTCGGGACCGCCGACAAGGCCGTACTCCTCGCGGGGATCGTGGCCGTCCTGGCGGTGTCCGGGGGCACGCTCGGGGCGGTGGCGCTGCGCCGCCCCTCCGTCGGCTTCGCCGGGTTGGCCGCGTTCGCCGCCGCGGGGCTGGCCGCGACGTGGCTGCGCGGGGCCGACGACCCCGGTGCGGCGCTGTCCGTGGTGTGCGCCGCCCTCGCCGGGGCCGCCGCGCTCGCGGTGCTGCTGAGGAGCGCGGGCGGGACAGGGGGAGCCGCCCCGCCGGCCGGGGCGGACGGGCGCGACGCCTCCGGGAGGGGGCCCGGCGGAACCGGGGACGCGGCTCCCGGCACGGCCCCGGGCCCGGTCACCGACGCGGACACGAGAACCCCCGGGGCCGATGAGGGCCGAGGCGCCCGCCGGCCCGCAGGGGACGACGGGTCCGGCGGCCCGTCCGCGCCCGCCGGGGGAGACGGGTCGGCGCCGACCGGCGCGGGGCGGCGGTTCGTCCTCACCGCCGCCGGGGTCCTCGCCGCCTCGGGCGCGGCGGGCACGCTCGGCCTCCGGCTCCCGGCCCTCCTCGGCGGTCCCCCCGGGCGACCCGCCCCGGCCCTGCCGGCCGCCGCCGTCCCGCTGCCCGCGCTGCCCGCCGGAACCGACCTCGGCATCCCCGGCCTGACCCCGTTCAGCACCCCCGCCGACGAGTTCTACCGCATCGACACCGCCCTCACCGTCCCCCGGCTCGACGCCTCCCGGTGGGTGCTGAGGGTCCACGGGAGGGTGGAGCGGCCGTTCGAGATCGACATGGAAGAACTCCTCGGCCTGCCCCTCGTCGAGGCCGACATCACCCTGTCCTGCGTGTCCAACCCGGTCGGCGGCGACCTCGTCGGCAACACCCGCTGGCTCGGGTACCCCCTCGCGGACCTCCTGCGCCGCGCCGGAGTCCGCGCCGGTGCCGACCAGATCCTCAGCACCTCCCACGACGGGTGGACCTGCGGCACCCCCACCGAGACCGTCATGGACGGGCGCGACGCCCTCCTCGCCGTCGGCATGGGCGGCCGTCCGCTCACTCACGAGCACGGGTTCCCGGCGCGCATGGTCGTGCCCGGCCTCTTCGGCTACGTGAGCGCCACCAAGTGGGTCACCGACATCGAGCTCACCCGGTTCGCCGACAGGCAGGCCTACTGGTCCGACCGCGGGTGGGCGGAGCGGGGACCGGTCAAGACCATGTCGCGGGTGGACGTGCCCGGCGACTTCACGCGGACCGCCGCCGGGGACGTCGTCCTGGCCGGTGTGGCCTGGTCGCAGCACACCGGGATCGACGCGGTCGAGGTCCGCGTGGACGACGGCGAGTGGTGGCCGGCCGAACTGGCCCGGACGCCGGGCGCCGACACCTGGGTCCAGTGGGTCGCGGAGACGCGGGTCGGCCCGGGGATGCACGCGGTGGAGGTGCGCGCCACCGACTCCTCCGGGTACACCCAGTCCTCCGACGAGGTGGAGACGATCCCGGACGGGGCCGAGGGGCGGCACCGCATCCGCTTCACCGCGGAGTAGTCCCAGCTCAGGACCCTCCTCGAAAAACCTCGGAAAAAGTTCCCGGCCGACCCATCCGCCCGGCCTCCGGGTCCGAATACCCCATGTGACCACCGAGACACGCGGGACGAGAAACCCGCCACGCGACAGGCGACGGACCGTCGTCGGGACGGTCGTGGGGCTCCTCTCGGTCGGCGCCTCACTGGGCTCCGCCGAGCTGGCCTCCGCGCTGGCCCGGACCGCGCCACCGGTGATCGCTGTCGGCGACGCCGTCGTCGACAACACACCGCCGGCCCTGATGGAGCTGGCGATCTCGCTGTTCGGAACAGCCGACAAAGTCGTACTGCTCTCCGGAATCGCGGTCGTCCTCCTCGGTGTCGGGGCCGTGCTCGGCGTCGTGGCGCTCCGGCGCCCGGCAGTCGGGTACGCAGGGCTGGCGGTGTTCGCGGCGGCGGGGATCGCCGCCGTGCTCCTGCGCCGCGCCGACGAGCCGGGGGCCGCGATCCCCGTACTCG
>NZ_JBSHDN010000305.1:0-5219 GCF_053616335.1 Nocardiopsis sp. NPDC055824 | reverse complement strand
GCGCACGGGTGCGACCCGGTCGCGGGCGCCGCGCCGCCCCTTCGGCGGGGCGGGGCCGTGAGGCCCCGGCGGAGCACCCACATGGTGCCACGGCGGCCCCGCGCGGGGGCGGGCGACGCGGCCGGGACCGGGCCACCCGCTCCGGCCGGGCCGTTGACGCGGTCTCCGCGGCGGTGACAACGTACCCACCACCTGTCAGGGGACGATCGAACGGAGAACCACCGTGCACGACGACCGGCGGCTGACCGAGGCACGGCTGCAACGGGTACTGGGCGAACGCGTGTGGCCCGCGATCTACACGAGGTCGGTCCCCCTGGAGGTGGCGCGGTGGGACGCCCCCGGCGAGCCGGTGCCCGCGGCGGAGGGGATCGCCGCGGACCACGTGCCCGCCAGCGTCGGCGACGCCTGGGGGCCGGCCTGGGGGACGACGTGGTTCCGGCTGCGGGGCGAGGTGCCCCGGGAGTGGGCCGGGCTGACGGTGGAGGCCGTCGTCGACCTCGGCTTCGACAGCGGCATGCCGGGCTTCCAGAGCGAGGGGCTCGTCCACCTCCCGGACGGCGCCGTCGTCAAGGGCCTCAACCCGCGCAACGCCTGGATCCCGGTCGGCTCCCCGGCCGGGGGCGGGGAGGCCGTGGAGTTCCACGTGGAGGCCGCGGCCAACCCCGTCATCCTCGGGAACCCGCCGTTCCGGCCCACGGAGCTGGGCGGGGGGCGGGGGCCCGAGGACGAGCCCCTGTACCGGCTGGCCCGCGCCGACCTGGCGGTCTTCGAGACGGCGGTGTGGGAGCTGGCCATGGACCTCGACGTCGCGGGCGGGGTCATGCGCTCCCTCGACACCGGCGACCCGCGCCGCTGGGAGCTGCTGCGCGCCCTGGAGAGGTCCCTGGACGCCCTCGACCTCCACGACGTCCCGGGCACGGCCGACCGCGCGCGGGAGGCGCTGGCCCCGGCCCTGCGCTCCCCCGCGGCGGCGAGCGCCCACCGGGTGTCGGCGGTGGGCCACGCCCACATCGACTCCGCCTGGCTGTGGCCCGTGCGGGAGACCGTGCGCAAGGTGGTCCGCACCAGCGCCAACGCCGTCGCCCTCGCGGAGGAGCACCCGGGGTTCGTCTTCGCGATGTCCCAGGCCCAGCAGTGGGCGTGGCTCAAGGAGCACCGGCCCGACGTCTTCGCCCGGGTGGTGAGCGCGTCCGAGGCCGGGCAGTTCGTGCCGGTCGGAGGCATGTGGGTGGAGTCCGACACCAACATGCCCGGCTCCGAGGCGCTGGCCCGGCAGTTCAGCTTCGGCAAGCGGTTCTTCCGCGACGAGCTGGGCGTCGACACCCAGGAGGTGTGGCTCCCCGACTCGTTCGGCTACTCGGCGGCGCTCCCCCAGCTCGTGCGGCTGTCGGGCTCGCGGTGGTTCCTCACCCAGAAGATCTCCTGGAGCCGGACCAACGCGTTCCCCCACCACACGTTCTGGTGGGAGGGCATCGACGGCACACGCGTCTTCACCCACTTCCCGCCCGTGGACACCTACAACTCCGAGCTCACCGGCTCGGAGCTGGCGCACGCCTCCGGCAACTTCCGGGACAAGGGCGGCGCGTCGCGGTCCCTGGTGCCCTTCGGACACGGCGACGGCGGAGGGGGCCCCACCCGGGAGATGCTCGCCCGTGCCCGGCGGACCGGCGACCTGGAGGGGTCCCCCCGGGTGGAGGTCGAGCACCCCTCGGAGTTCTTCGCCAAGGCCCACGCGGAGTACCCCGACGCACCCGTGTGGCTGGGCGAGCTGTACCTGGAGTTCCACCGCGGGACCTACACGAGCCAGGCGGCCACCAAGCAGGGCAACCGGCGGTCCGAGCACCTGCTGCGCGAGGCCGAGCTGTGGGCCGCGACCGCCGCCGTGCGCACCGGCGCCCCCTACCCGTACGAGGCCCTCGACCGGGTGTGGAGGACGGTCCTGCTGAACCAGTTCCACGACATCCTGCCCGGGAGCTCGATCGCGTGGGTCCACCGGGAGGCGGCCGAGTCCTACGCGGAGGCCGCCGCCGAGCTGCACGGGATCGTCGCGTCGGCCCAGGGGGCGCTGGCGGAGGACCCCGGCGAGGCCGGCGGCACCCTGGTGTTCAACGCCGCCCCGCACGAGCGCGACGGCGTGCCCGCGCTCGGCGCGGTCCCCGCCGCGCTCACGGGCGCGCCCGGCGCGGCGGCGGCCTCGGTCGACGCCTCGGACGGCGGCTTCACCCTGGACAACGGGCTGCTGACCGTGCGCGTGGACGGCCGGGGGCTCGTCACCTCCGTCCTGGACAGGGTCGCGGAGCGCGAGGTGCTGGCCCCGGGGTCACCGGGCAACCTGCTCCAGGTGCACCCCGACCTGCCCAACCAGTGGGACGCCTGGGACGTCGACGCGTTCTACCGCAACACCGTCACCGACCTCACCGGCGCCGACGCGGTCGAGGCCCTGGAGCCGCGGCCCGGGGGCGCCGCCGCGCTGCGCGTGGCGCGCACGTTCGGCGCGTCCTCGGTCGTCCAGGTCCTGTCCCTGAGCCCCGGCGCGCGGCGCCTGGACGTGGAGACGGTGGTGCACTGGCACGAGCGGGAGAAGTTCCTCAAGGCGGCCTTCCCGGTCGACGTCCGCGCGGACGAGTCCTCCTCGGAGATCCAGTTCGGGCACGTGAGGCGGCCCACCCACTCCAACACCTCGTGGGACGCGGCGAAGTTCGAGATCTGCGCGCACCGGTGGGTGCACGTCGGGGAGCCCGGCTACGGCGTGGCGGTCCTCAACGACTCCACCTACGGGCACGACGTGACCCGCGCGGTCCGCGGGGACGGGGGCACCACGACCACGGTGCGGCTGTCGCTGCTGCGCGCCCCGCGGTTCCCCGACCCGGAGACGGACCAGGGCGAGCGCCGCTTCCGCTACGCGCTGGCCCCGGGCGCGACGGTGGAGGACGCGGTGCGCGAGGGGTACCGGATCAACCTGCCCCCGCGCGAGGTCCCCGGCGGCGGCGCGGTCGAGCCGCTGGTGCGCGTGGACGACCCCGGGGTGGTGGTGGAGTCGGTCAAGCTCGCCGACGACCGGTCGGGCGACGTCGTCGTGCGGCTGTACGAGGCCCGCGGCGGGCGGGCCCGCGCGACGGTGGCGCCGGGCTTCCCGTTCGCCGGGGTCCGCGCGGTGAACCTCCTGGAGGAGGAGTACGAGGGAGCGCCCGAGCTCGACGTGCGGACCGCGTCCGGCGACGGCGGGCACGGGCACGGTTCCGTGGCGTTCGGGCTGCGGCCGTTCCAGATCGTGACGCTGCGGTTCGCCCGGTAGCGCGGCCGTCTAACCTGGCACGCATGCACAGGCAGAGCACCACACCCCCCGGCACGCAGACGCTGCGGCGGGGGCTCGACGTCGTCGCCGCCGTGGCGCGGGGGGCGTGCGACCTCCGGGCGGTGTGCGAGAGGACGGGGATCAGCCGCAGCACCGCGCACCGGCTGCTGCAGCTGCTCGTGCAGGAGGGCTACCTGCGCCGGGGCCCGGAGAACACCTACCTGCTGGGGCCCGCGCTGATCGAGTACGGCTTCCTCGCCCTCCAGCAGAACCCGGTGCCCCTGGTGGCGCGCCCGGTCCTGGAGCGGCTCTCCGGGCGGTACCGGGACACGGTGCACCTGGCCATCCGCGACGACGACGAGGTGCTGTACCTGGACAAGATCGCGAGTCTGCGCGGCGCGGAGACGCGTTCGCGGATCGGCTACCGCATGCCCCTGACCACCACGGGCATCGGCAAGTCCCTGATCCTGGACGAGGGGGAGGAGGTCTGGGAGCGGCTCTTCGCCGCCGAGCGGGAGGGCGGCGGTGGCGGGGACCGGTCCCTGGACCGCTTCCTGGAGACGATGCGCCGCTACCGCAGGCTGGGCGCCACGATGGACCTGGAGGAGAACGAGCCGGGCATCCGCTGCGTGGCCGCCCCCGTGCGGGACGGCAGCTCGTCCGGCGTGGCGGCGGTCAGCATCGCCGCCACCCGCCCCTACATGCCCGTGGAGCGCATGCGCGCCCTGGTCCCGGTCCTGCGCGAGGCGGCCGAGGAGATCTCCGGGCTCCTGGGGTACCCCTCGGCGGGGTCCCCGGCCTGACCCCCGCCCTCACGCCGCAGGCGGGAGGGGCGCCCGGCCACGTCCGTGGGGATGGGGCCGGCGACCTGCCTCACGCCGCAGGCGGGAGGGGCGCCCCCAGCGCCAGCAGCACGGGGAACCCGATCAGCGCCCCCACCCTGATGGCGTCCTCCACCCTGCTCCGGCCGGTGTGGAAGGCCACCGGTGAGCGCAGCATCCACCACCGCTTGCCCCGCACCGTGAACGGCCAGGCCAGCGGCACGCCCGACCGGGTCAGCCAGTCCCCCAGCACGTGCGTCAGCGCGCCCGCGAACACCACCAGGCCCACGAGCCACGGCGCGGGGCCGTAGCCCTCCACGAGCAGCGTGCACGCGCCGAGGACGAGGGCGGCCACCAGCGCCGCCCGCCTGCGCCGCCGGACCGTGCCCCACGCCCTCCAGGGCCGGACCACGGTCCCCAGGCCCAGGGCGGACATCGCGAACACCACCGCGGCGGCCCCGAACGGAGCCAGCGCCGCCCCCAGCGCGACCAGGCCGAACACCAGGCACGCCGGGACGGTGTGGGTCAGGTGGCGGTGTCCGCCGTCCTTGGGCGCCTCCAGCTCCCGCGGGGTGGCCGTGCGGCGGTAGACCCGTCTCGACAGGCCGCGCAGGCCGGTCGAGACCAGTTCCGTCACCCGCCCGAGCGAGCGCCCCGCCGAGGAGCCGGGCTCGTCCAGGTCGGGGAGGAGCGCGGCGCCGGCGCCGACCGCGGCGCACGTCAGCGTGACGGGCACGTCCGCGCCGCAGAGCAGGGCGACGGCGCCGCCCGCGAGCACGCCGGTCGCGGCGTGCGAGGTACCCATCATCGAGGTCTCCGTAGGGGGTGGGGAGGTCTGCCTCCCCGACCCTCTCTCGGACGCGCGACAGCGCTGCGCCCGGGGCCCCGTCCACGCCCCGCCGGGCGGGGTGGGGCCGGTGCCGTCATGGCGCTGCGCGGCCGCGGGGAGCCGGGCGCCGAAGGGGTACGTGCGACCGAGCGGGCGGCTGTGGCCGAACCCGATGGGGCGCTCGTCGTCGCCGTCGGGAGCCCCGCCGCCGTCGACACGGTCCTCTCCTGAGCGCGCCCGCCCCGGGCCGGCGCCGCTTCGCGCGGCTCCGGCC
>NZ_JBSHDN010000304.1:0-5237 GCF_053616335.1 Nocardiopsis sp. NPDC055824 | reverse complement strand
CCGCGCCCGGGCGCCCCCCCCACCCCCCCCGGCCCCCCCTCGCCCCGGCCCCCCCCCCCCCCGGGGCCCCCGGGGGGCCGCCCGCCGGGCCCGGGACGGGGGCGCCGTCCCGGGCCCTCCGTGTGTCCTGGGCCCTCGCCCGCCCGGGGCCGTGTATGACGCAGTTCACTCGTGCTAACACTGGGTCCGAAAGTTAACGCCTATTACGGTGAGGGGACCAGACCGCCCGCGAACCCCCGGAGCCCCCGTGACCGACCCCTCCTCCTTCGGCACCGCCCTGTGGACCCTGCTGATCGTCGCCACGCTCGTCGTCGCGCTGGGAGTGGCCGCCGTGTCCGACATGGCCATGCGCCGCCGCGAGGACCGAGCCGCCCGGAAGACCCCGGCGACCGGCCCGGGCTCCCGTTCCGCCTCCCCCGCCGCCCGGGCGCCGCAGGCGGGCGCGACCGCGGGCGGCGTCCCCGACCGCGACGCCGCCGAACGCCGCTGACCGCAGCAGCACCTCCCGCGGGACGTCCGGTGCCCGCCCGCGGAGACCGTGACCGCGCAGCGCTCCGCCTCCCCTCGCTCGGCCGCCGGGCCCGTCGTGGACGCGCGCGCCGGTCCCGGGCCGGGCCCGGCCAAACGCCGTGATCACCGACGACACGAGCAGGCCGTGCGGCCCGGGCGGTGGGCCGCCCACACGAACGCCGACGGCCGGCGGAGGGGCAGGGCCGTGCCCGGCAGCCCGGGGACCTGCCCACCGGGCGGGGCCTGCGCCTCCCGGCTCCGGCCCCGAGGGGAGCCGTCCTCAGCCCTGTGCCACCAGGCGGGCGAAGAGGCCGGGATCGGCGTTGCCTCCCGACACCACCGCCACGGTCGCCTCGGGCCGCCCGGGGACGGTGTCGATCCGGCCGGCGAGGAGGGCGGCGGCCGCCAGGGCCCCGCTGGGCTCGGCGACGACGCGGGCGCCGTGGGCCAGCACGCCGACGGCGCGGGCGATCTCGTCCTCGGTGACGGTGACGATCCCGTCGAGTCTGGCGGCGAGGTGCGCGAACGTGCGCTCGGAGAGGCCCACGCGGACGCCGTCGGCCATGGTGCGGCCGGTGCGCTCGGGCGGCCAGGTGACGGGGTGTCCCACGCTCAGGCTCTCGGCCGCGTCGGCGGCGAGCTCGGGTTCGACGCCGATGACGCGGACGCGGCGCGGGTGGACGGTCCAGGCCGCGGTGGACACCCCGGAGGCCAGCCCTCCCCCGCCCACGGGGACGACGACGGTGGTCACCTCGGGCGACTGCTCCAGGATCTCCAGGCCGACGGTGCCCTGCCCGGCGATGACGTCCGGGTCGTCGAAGGGCGGGATCAGCGCGAGCCCCTCGGTCCGGGCCAGTTCCCCGGCGACCGCCTCCCGCTCCCGGGGCGGCGCCATGACGACGCGGGCCCCGAGGGCGCGTATCCGGTCGACCTTGACCTCGGGCGCCCCCTCGGGGACCACGACGGTGCAGGGCGCCCCGTGCCGGGCGGCGGCGAGGGCGAGGGCCTGTCCGTGGTTGCCGGAGGAGTGCGTGACCACGCCGGAACGGCGCTGCCCCGGACCGAGCAGGGCGACGGCGTTGGTGGCGCCCCGGATCTTGAAGGCGCCCGTGGCCTGGAGGCTCTCGGGTTTGAGGAGGAAGTCCGCACCCGGGGGACCCGCCGTCAGGGGCGTGCGGACCACGTGGCCCTGGAGGCGGGTGGCTGCGGCGCGGACGTCGTCGGCGGTGACCAGTTCCATGCGCCGTGTATGCCCGTCGGCTGCGCCGGCACACGGCCGAGGCTGCATAATCGGAGCCGATGCGTACCGAATGGACCCCAGACGACCTGCCCGGACGGGCGTTCTACCAGCTGATGACCTCCGTGGTGGTGCCGCGCCCCATCGCGTGGGTCTCCACCACGTCCGGCGACGGCGTGGACAACCTGGCGCCGCACTCGTTCTTCACGATCTCCTGCACCGAGCCCCCGATCGTGCAGTTCACGTCGGTGCGGCGCAAGGACTCGCTGCGCAACGCGGAGGAGACCGGCGAGTTCGTGGTGAACCTGGCCCCGGAGGCGATGTGGGACCAGGTCAACGCCAGCGGCACCCCCTACCCGCCGGAGGTCGACGAGTTCGAGGCCCTGGGGATCGGGCGCGAGGCGAGCGTGTCGGTGCGTCCGCCGCGGGTGGCGGGGTCCCCGGTGGCGCTGGAGTGCACCCTGCACTCGACGCTGGGGCTGGGCGACTCCACGGTGGTGTTCGGAAGGGTCGTGCGTGTGGCCGTGCGCGAGGACGTGCTCGCGGACGGGCACCCGGACGTGGAGCTGATGCGCCCGTTGGCGCGGCTGGGCCGCAACGAGTGGTCGACGCTGGGCGAGGTGCGGGCGGTGGACCGCCTCCCCTACCGCCCCTGAGGGCGGGCGCGGAGGCGACCGGCCCCGGAAGAGCCGGTTCCGGGGCCGGCGGCTCCGCCCGGGCCGCCGGCGCGAGGGGCCGGTCCGCGCTCCGGCCCGGGAGCGGTTCGGGGCGCGGCGTGCTGCGGCCGGTGTTCGGCGTTTCGCACGCCGGCGCCCCGCGCGGGTCGGAGCGCGGCGGTCCGGGCCCGCGGTCGCGGGCGGGGCCGGTCAGTCCTCGTGGCAGGCCACGAGGGGCTCGATGTTCACGCCCGGGTGGGTGGCGGTGAACCCGAAGCTGGTGGACTCCCCGGGATCGAGCTGCCCGTTGTGGGCGGAGTTGCGGGCCTCGAAGTGCGCGCCGTGGTTGACGAGGGCGGCGTTCCAGACGCTGGAGATCTCCTGGCGGTTGGCGAACACCCAGTCGACCATCCAGCCGTCGACGCCCTCCTCCCCCGCGGTGACCTCGACGTCCACCTGGAAGCCGTTGGACCACTGGTTGGTGACGGTGTACTCGGCCGTGCAGTGGTCACCGGGCGGGTCGGTGGGGCCGGGCGTCGGCTCCTCCGTGGGGTCCGGGTCCGGGGAGGGGTCCGGGTCCGGCCCGGGGCCGGTGCCCGGGTCCTCGCCGAAGACCACGTCGGAGCAGTTGTAGAACGCCTCGGGGCTGTCGGAGCGCTCCCACACCACGTAGACGATGTGGCGCCCCTCCCGGTCCGGCAGGTCCACGTCCCAGTAGTACTCGGCTCCGGCGTCGCCGCCGCTGCGCAGCGGCGGGTCCGTCACCTCGTCGACGAGTTCCAGGTCGTCCCAGTTCAGCGCCTGCTCGGGGTCGAAGCCGTCCTCGGTGACGTAGGTGCGGAAGACCCCGGGGTGCGGGGCCCAGGCGTTGTGCCGGAACTCCACGGTGGTGTTCGGCTCCAGGGCCGTGGTGGGCCAGTCGGTGCGGGCCGCGTTGAAGGCCGCGAACCTGTCGGTGGGGCCGCACAGCTCGCCGTCGGCCACGACCTCCTGGTGGCGGCCGTCGGCGTCGCTGATGAGGTTGCCGAACCAGTTCCAGAACGGGTAGTCGCCGCCCTCGGCCAGGGCGTCGGCGCAGGCCTCGTTGGTGGGCCGGAGCGCGCCGCCGCCGGTGCCGCCGGTGGCGTCCTGGAAGCAGGCGTAGGTGCGGCTGGCCGGGTAGGTGAACGCTCCGTGGGCCTCGGCGGAGTCGGGCAGGACGACGACGGCGGTGCCGACGGCGAGCCCGCCGAGCGCCGCTGCCAGGGCGATGGCGTTGCGTGACCTCATGGGCCACTCCTATCTCTGTGGGGGAGGCCCGGCCGCGCGGGGCGGCGCGGCCGGGGTTCTGTTCCGACCCTGTACGGGTCAGGCGGAGCAGGAGAGTGCGGGAGCGGAGAGGGTGCCGCCGTGGGTGCCGGTGAAGCCGAACGAGGTGGACTCGCCCGCGTCGAGCGCTCCGTTGTAGGGGGCGTTCACGGCGGTGACGGCGGATCCGCTGCTGGAGACGGTGGCGTTCCAGGCGTGGCCCACGGCCTCGCCCGCGCCGGCGGTCCAGGTGACGGTCCAGCCGGTGATGTCGGTCGCGGCGGTGACGGTCACCTCGCCCTGGAATCCGTCGTGCCACCGGTTGGTGACGCGGTACTCGGCCCCGCAGTCCCCGGACGGGTCGGTGGGCTGTTCCGTGGGCGGGTCGGTGGGCTCCTCGGTCGGCGGGTCGGTGGGCTCGCCCGGGCCGCCGTAGACCGGGGCCTCGACGGAGGTCTCGGCGATGCCGTCGGGACCGTGGAAGATGCGCTCGCCCCAGGGGGTGAGGCTGTCGACGTCGAACCCCTCGACCATGTCGAGGTACTCCACGGGGGAACCGTTGCCGCTCCAGGACCAGCCGATGTAGCCCAGGCCCAGGCGCTCGGTGTGGGCCATGATGGCGTCCTCGTCGGGGTTGCCGTCGCTGTGGTCGATGCCGAACTCGCCGACGATCAGCGGCAGGCCGGCGTCGGTGAAGTGCTCCAGGTAGGAGACCACCGTGGACTCCTGTTGGTAGACCCCGTACATGTGGACGGAGAACACCGTGTTGGCGTCGGGGTCGGCGTCGAAGACGCCCTGGGCGTTGTCGCGCATGGTCCCCGACCAGTCCTGGCCCCAGTTGGGAGCGTCCACGACCAGGGTGTGGTCGAACCCGGCGTCGCGCAGCCGGTTGATCGCCTCGCCGGTGGCGGAGGCCCAGTTCTGGTTGGTGGCGGCGTCGTTGCCGAAGGGCTCGTTGCCGATGTTGACGAGGACGTGGTCCTCCTCCCCCTCGACGGCGTCCTGGACGCGCAGCCAGTAGTCGACGGCCTGGTCCAGGGTGGCCGCCCCGTCCTGGTCGCCGTAGCCGGTGGTGTCGTGCACCTCCAGCATGCAGATCAGCCGGTTGGCCTTGCAGTCGGCCACGACGGCGGCGACGTCGGCGGCGCTGTTCTCGGTCCAGCGCTGCCCGCTGCTGAGGACGACGCGGACGGTGTTGGCGCCCAGGGACTTGATGTCGGCGAGGGCGCCGGTCTCCTGGGGGTACCAGGTGTGGGCGTGGCTGACGCCCCGGATGACGAAGTCGTTCCCGGCGGCGTCGACGAGTCGGCCGTCGCTGACCCGGAACCCGGTGTCGGCGTGGGCCGGCGCGGTGTGGACGAGGAGGGCGGTGACGAGGCTGAGGACCGCCCCGAGGGCGATGAGCAGGCGTGTGGCCATGGGGTCTCCAGTGGTGGGGGGTGTGTCGTGGAGGGGGCCGGGCGCCACCGGCCCGAGGAGGGGCGGGCCGGTGGCGGTCGGTGGGCGCCGGCCGGGGGCCGCCGTGGGAGGCGGCCCCGGTCCCCGGC
>NZ_JBSHDN010000303.1:0-5237 GCF_053616335.1 Nocardiopsis sp. NPDC055824 | reverse complement strand
CGCCCCTCCGCCCTCGGAGGGGCGCGGGCCGGCCGCGGCCGGGGGGCGCCGCGGGCCGGGGCGGGCCCCGGTTCGCTAGCCTCGTCCCCGACGAGCCCGGCGCCGCCCGGCCCCGGGAGAGGAGAACGGGGAGACCCATGCCCGCACCCGACCCGGACCGGTTGCACCCCACGACCCGGCCGGACCTGACCAACGTCGTCTTCCTGAAGGCACAGGTCACCTCCGACCTCATCGAGGTGGGCGAGTACACCTACTACGACGACGAGGGCAGCGGAGTCCCCTTCGAGCAGGCGTGCGTGCTCTACAACTACGGCCCCCAGCGCCTGGTGATCGGCCGGTTCAGCGCCATCGCGCCGGGCGCCACCATCCTCATGCCCGCCGGGAACCACCCCACCGTGGGCCCCTCCACCTACCCGTTCACGATGTTCGGCGGCGAGTGGTCCGAGCGCACCATGGACACCTACCTGTCGATCCCCGCCCCGCCCGACACCAGGATCGGCAACGACGTGTGGATCGGCCGGGGCGCCACGCTCATGCCGGGGGTGGCGATCGGCGACGGCGCCGTCGTGGCCGCGCACAGTGTCGTGACCAAGGACGTCGCCCCCTACGCGCTGGTCGGCGGAAACCCGGCGCGGCACATCCGCAGCCGCTTCGACGAGGACGACGTCGCCCGCCTGCTCGCGGCCCGGTGGTGGGACTGGCCCGTCGAGGCGATCACCGAGCACGCCGCCCTCATCATGGGCGGCAGCCCCGCCGCGGTGGCCGCGGTGGCCGAGGGCGTCCTCGGCGGCTGAACCGGGGGCGGGGTGCGACGGGCCGCGGGGCCTCAGCCGTCCAGGACGTGCCCGGTGGTGGCGTCCACGTGGTCGGGCACCTCCTCGTGGCGGTCGCCGACCGTCAGGGTGCCGGTGGGCTCGAAGAGGAGGATCGACGCGCCCCCGTCCGACTCGGGCCGGTGCTCGGCGCCGCGCGGGACCACGAACACCGATCCCCTCTCCAGGGTGACGACCCGCTCCGGGGCGCCCTCGCGCTCGCGCAGCCGGATGCGCAGGTCCCCGTCCAGGAGGAGGAAGAACTCGTCGGTGCCGTCGTGGGCGTGCCACACGTACTCGCCGCGGACCTTGGCCACGCGCACGTCGTAGTCGTTGACCCGGGTGACGATGCGCGGACTCCACAGCTCGTCGAAGGAGGCCAGCGCGTCCCGCAGGTTGATCGGTCGTTCGCTCATAGGGCCATCCTGGCCATGGCGCCCCGACCGGGGAAGTGCTAGGAATCGCACATGCCGCAAGAATCCTCGCACCGAGTCGCACTGGTCGTCGACGAGGGCTCGAACCCCTTCGAGATGAGCGTGGCCACCGAGCTCTTCGGACTGCGCCGTCCCGAGCTCGACCACCCCTGGTACGACCTCACCGTGTGCTCGGCGGTCCCTGACGTGCGCGTCCACCTGGGGCTGTTCACCATCACCGACCTGGCCGGGCTGGAGGCGGTGGAGGAGGCCGACACGGTCATCGTGCCCAACCGCCCCGACCCGTGGGTGCCGCCCAGGCCGGAGGTGGTCGCGTCCGTGCGCCGGGCGGCCCGGCGGGGAGCCCGGCTGGTCAGCTTCTGCAGCGGTGCGTTCACCCTGGCCGCCGCCGGGGTCCTGGACGGGCGGAGGGCCGCCACGCACTGGAGGTTCGAGGAACTGTTCGCCCGGATGCACCCGGGGGTCCGCCTCGAACGCGACGTGCTGTTCGTGGACGAGGGCGACGTGCTCACCGCGGCGGGCAGCGCCGCCGCCCTGGACCTGGGACTGCACCTGATCCGCCGCGACCACGGCGCGGAGACCGCCAACACGGTCAGCCGACGGCTGGTGTTCGCCGCCCACCGGGAGGGAGGGCAGCGCCAGTTCGTCCGCAGGCCGCTCCCCGAGACCGCCGACACCTCCCTGGCCCCGGTCCTGGCCTGGGCCCGAGAGCACCTGGACGAACCGATCGCCGTCGCCGACCTGGCCTCTCGGGCGTCGGTCAGCCCGGCGACCCTGCACCGCCGGTTCCGGGCCGAACTGGGCACGACCCCGCTGGCCTGGCTGCGCTCCGAGCGCGTGCTGCTGGCCTGCCGCCTGATCGAGGCCGGAGGCATGGGCTTCGAGGCGGTGG
Source organism: Nocardiopsis sp. NPDC055824 (assembly GCF_053616335.1). Classification (NCBI taxonomy): domain Bacteria; kingdom Bacillati; phylum Actinomycetota; class Actinomycetes; order Streptosporangiales; family Nocardiopsidaceae; genus Nocardiopsis; species Nocardiopsis sp. NPDC055824. The sequence continues at coordinate 3,099 of NZ_JBSHDN010000303.1, read as the reverse complement.
CGCGGGCCAGCGGCCTGGGCAGTACCGCCAACCTGCGGGCGAGCGTTCGGGCGCACACCGGGGTCGGCCCGGCCCGGTACCGGGAGCGGTTCGGTCCGCGTCCCCCGGCCCGGGAAGGCGGCCGGTCCCCGGCCCGCGCCTGACCGCGCGGTCCCGGCTCCCGTTCTCACGGGGCGGGCCGGTCGCGCGGCCGCCGGACCGTCGGAGACCACGGCCCTCCTCGCCTGGGAGCGCTTCCAGAGGTCTAGGATCGGCCGCATGGAAACACGTGTACTGGGTCGCACCCGCAAGGACGTCGGCGTCGTCGGTTTCGGCGCCTGGCAGATCGGAGCCTCCTGGGGCGAGGTCAGCGAGGCCGACGCCACCGCCGCCCTGCACACCGCGGCCGAGGAGGGCGTCACCTTCTTCGACACCGCCGACGTCTACGGCGACGGCCGCAGCGAACGGCTCGTGGGACGCCTGCTCAAGGAACTCCCCCACATCACCGTGGCCACCAAGATGGGCCGGCGCCAGGAGCAGCTCGCCGCGAACTACAACCCCGCCAACTTCCGGGCCTGGAACGACGACTCCCGCCGCAACCTGGGCGTGGACACCGTCGACCTCGTCCAGCTGCACTGCCCGCCCTCCGCCGTCATCTCCACCGACGCCGTCTTCGACGACCTGGACGCCATGGTCGAGGAGGGGAGGATGCGCGCCTACGGCGTCTCGGTCGAGACCGTGGACGAAGCCCTGGCCGCCATCGCCCGCCCCCACGTGGCCACCGTCCAGATCATCCTCAACGCCTTCCGCCACAAGCCCCTGGAGCGGTTCCTGCCCGCCGCGCGCGAGGCCGGGGTCGGTGTCATCGCCCGCGTCCCGCTGGCCAGCGGCCTGCTCTCGGGCAGGTTCACCGCCGACACCTCCTTCGCCGACGACGACCACCGCGCCTTCAACCGCGAGGGGCAGGCATTCGACAAGGGGGAGACGTTCTCCGGCGTCCCCTACGCCACCGGGCTGGAGGCCGTGGAGCGTATCCGCCCGCTCGTCCCCGAGGGGATGACGATGGCCCAGTTCGCGCTGCGCTGGATCCTGGACCAGGACGGCGTGAGCGTCGTCATCCCCGGGGCCCGCAACGCCGACCAGGCGCGCGGCAACGCCGCCGCCGCGGACCTGGCTCCCCTCTCCCCCGAGGTCCACGCCCGGATCGGCGAGGTCTACGACGAGCTCGTCCGGCCCCACGTCCACCACCTGTGGTGACCGGCGAGAACCCCGCGGGCTGACGGGAGACCGCCACGGCCCCGCGTCCGACAGGGGGCCGTGGCGGCCGGGGATGCCCCGGCGCTCCCGGCCGCGGAGGGCGGCGGCCGGGAACGGCGCGCCCGGTCAGCCCTCGGGGAGGCGGGCCTTGCGGCCGGCGTCTCCGAAGCGGCGGGCCAGGCGCTCGAACGCGTCCTCGAGCTCGGGCGGTCCGACGACCTCGAAGTCGGCGTCGAACCGCCCGACGGCGGAGGCCAGGCCGACCCATGACCACGAACCGAGCACCAGCCGGCAGCGCTCCGGCCCCAGTTCCTCGACCAGCCCGTCGTAGGCGAAGGGGACGACGGACGCGGCGGGCAGGTCGAGGACGACCTCCCCCCGGCAGGGCCAGTCGGCCGGTCCGCCCGAGCCCCGGAACCTGCCGGTGACGAAGGCGGCCACGTCTCCGCCGGGCACCTCGCGCGGGGTGAAGCGCGGACCGTTGGGGGTGCGCGGCGAGATGCGGTCCACGCGGAGGGTCTGCCAGTCGCCGCGCTCCTCCTCCCACGCCAGGAGGTACCAGCGCCCCCGCCAGGTGACCAGGTGGTGGGGCTGCACCCGGCGCCGGACCACCGCGGTGTCGCCCGGCTCCGAGGCTGACCGGAAGGCGGGGGCGTAGTCGAGGCGCAGTTCCTCGCGGGCGTGGACGGCGGCGCTGAGCGCCATGAGCAGGCTGCCGTCGGCCCGGGCGGGAACGGCGTCGGGCGGCACGACCGCTTCGACCCGGATCGGGCGGATCCGCTGGCGCAGGCGTGCGGGCATGACCTGGCGGATGGTGTTGAGCGCGCGTTCCGCGGCCTCCCCGATCCCGGCGCCGGTCGCGGTGGCCGCCTGGAGCGCCACCGCCAGCGCCACCGCCTGTTCGTCGTCGAACAGCAGCGGGGGCATCTGCGAGCCCGCGTCGAGCCGGTAGCCGCCGTCGCGCCCCTTGAAGGCCGTGATCGGGTAGCCGAGTTCGCGGAGGCGGTCCACGTCGCGGCGGACCGTGCGCGCACTGACGTCGAGCCGCTCGGCCAGCTCGTCACCCGACCAGTCCCGGCGGGTCTGGAGCACGGACAGGAGCGCGAGCAGGCGGGCGGACGTTTTCACCATGGACCCATCCTGCTCGACATAGAGGACACACCCTGTCCTGTGAGCCTGCGAATGTAGGGCCGCAGGCAGCGAAGGGGCGGGCGCAAACGCGGTCATCGCAGGTCACGACCCCTCGGCGGCGGACGTTTTCGTGTCCGCCGCCGAGGGGCGCGGCCGTCCACCGCCCCCGACACCCGGCCGTGCACCGCCGCGGCGGCACACGGTCGACTGCCACCGACACCAGCCGTACAAAGCTCACCCGAGCAGACGAAGACCGGGAGCCACCATGTCCATCACGACCACGACCCACCTGAACTTCCGAGGCGAGGCCCGCGCGGCGCTCGACTTCTACCACTCCGTCTTCGGCGGGGACATCGCCGTCGTCACCTACAAGGACACGGGCAACGTGCAGAACCCGGACGAGGCGGACTGGGTGACGTGGGGCCAGGTGATCGCGGACAACGGCTTCCACGTCATGGCCTACGACGTGCCCTCCCCGATGCCGTGGGACCGGGGCGAGAACGCCGTCTTCGTCTCCGTGCGCGGGGACGGCACCGAGGAGATCACCGCCCTCTGGGAGAAGCTTGCCGTCGGCTCGACCGTCGTGCAGCCGCTGGAGGCCTCCCCGTGGGCGCCGCTCTACGGGATGCTCAAGGACCGCTTCGGCATCGTCTGGGTCCTGGACGTCGCGGCTCCGTACAACGGCTGACCGAGGCCAGGAAGTCGCCCAGCAGCGGGCCGCCGGCCATGCCC
>NZ_JBSHDN010000302.1:0-5422 GCF_053616335.1 Nocardiopsis sp. NPDC055824 | reverse complement strand
CGTCGTGGCCGCGGGGGACCGGGCTTCGTGCTCGACGTCAGTTCGCGGAGCTGAAGGTGCGGCTCATCCCGGCGCCGTGCGGACCCGCGAAGTAGGTCACCATCTCGTAGACGACCGTTCCGTCGTCGGCGGCCACGCTGCGGATCATCGTGATGCCGGCCCCTTCCGGCCCGGAAAAATGGTCCAGGCTCTGGAAGCGGGCGTCGGCCGAGGCCACCGCAGGCGCGCCCAGGGTGAGGCCGAGTGCCAGGACCGTCACGGCCAGGGCACGGTATGAGAGAACCATCGATCCTGCCTATCGTGTTCAGAGGTGGAAACGGCCCTGGTCCGGTGGGGGAACCACCACCGCGCCAGGGCTCACCCGTATTCGGGCTGTGGGCTGTGGTCCTCATGAGCCCGCGGGTGTGTCACCGCGGGCTCCCCTGGAGCGTCCTAGCCGACGGCGCTGACGGCGCCGCCCTCGGAGGCGCCCTTGGGACCGGCCTCGCTGTGCTTCTCGATGTAGAAGCTGCCGCTCTTGCCGCCTTCGTGGCCGCCCTCGCCGTTCTCGTGGCGGCCGTCCGTGGCGAAGGCGACGACAGCGCTCTGCGAGGCGCCGTGGAGACCGGCCTCGGTGTGGCCGGTCGCGAAGAAGGAGTCGGCCACGGCCGCGGTCGGAGCGCCGAAGGCGAGAGCGGGCGCGACGACAGCGGCGAAGGCAAGGCGGGTCACGGTCTTGCGGTCCAAGGGTGTGTCCTCTCGGTAGGGCCTGGCAGGCCACCCGTGGGGTGACATGTCACAGGAACCGTGTGCGGGGGTCGGAGTCGGTGTCCGGCCCCACGCAATAAATATCCACACCAACCAATTGGCAACCCTGAGTATTCAAATGCTAACTTAAAGTAGTTGTGGCCATGTCTTGGCCCGCCCTTGCTCCTCCGGACGTCGTCCCTACCCTCCGCGTGGTGTATCCGGCCCGGCACCGGGTGGCGGACACATCCGCCCAGCCCCGACCCACGGAAAACGACCCCGGGTCACCCGGCGCCTCCGCTCGGCCGGTCCGTCCGCTCAGCGGCGAAACGATGCTGTCCGCACCTCGCCGTCTCAGCCGACCGGACGAGTGCAAGGAGCGGCCTCGGCTCCAGACGACCGGGTGCTCCACGAGCGGCTTGGGCGTATATGGGAACAGCTGGGGTTCTTTGTTGGTGTGCCCGGACCGCAGTGTGGGACCTGGACGAGGTCCGGGACCCCGCCACGTCGACGTGGCCGCGGGGGAAGGGCCTGAGCGGGTCCGGCGCCGAGCCGGACCTTCCGTGAGAGGACACAGCCAGCATGCCGAAGAAGACCCTGCGCCGCTTCGCACTCATCGCCGCCATCGCTCCCGCTCTGGCCTTCGGAGCCCCTGCGGTGTCGATGGCCGACGCCTACTACGGGTCGGAGTCCAGCTCGGCCGGGCCCAAGGGCGCCCACCACTGCGAAGTGCAGTCCAAGGCAAAGGACGGCAAGTCCTGGTACTCGAAGTCCTGTACGCACGCGGGCAAGCACGGGGCGGGTTCCTCGAGCACGATCAGCGGAGCACACTGACCCGGTCGGTGACCGAAGACGGACGGGCCCTTCCGACGACCGCGTCGGAAGGGCTCTCCCGTGCCGGGGGTCAGGGGTGTCCCGTGCTGCGCTGCGGGAGCGGCGCAGACCATGGACCGCGCTCCCCGGACCGCCGGCCCGGGCTCCGGACCGACGTCCTCACCTGCTGCGCCACCCACACCGGCCTGGCCACCGCCCGCCACCGCTGAGCGCGGATCTCCCTGCGAGAAGGGTGTTCCGAACAACTCACCCCCTCACGTCACCACCGAACTCTTCGGCCGAGCCGTGCCAGCGTCTACGGCTCGCCTATGCGCACATCACGTGAACGCGATGGCGGCCCCGGAAAGGTCTTCCAGGGCCGCCCGTGCGCGTTGTGGAGCGTCACACGCGGGTTCGCCGGGCGGTGTCGGGGCGAGGTCGTTCTCCTCCGTCGAGCCGGGGCGGATCACAGGTGGAGGTCGCCCACGATGTCCCCCGCCTGGACCACCTTCGCGTTCCCGGAAACCTTGCCGATGGTGTTGCGGACCGTCCCGCCCTCCGCAGGGGCGCCGATGTGGCCGAGCCGGGTGAGGTGGGCCCCGGGGCCGGTCTCCCCGAGCGTGTTCTCCACGGCGGAGGGCTTCTTCTGTTCGCTCATGCACGCAAAGTACCGCTCGGGAAATGGTGGAGGAAGACCGTTCCGTCCAATCGGTCGGCCGGGGGCGAGGTGCCGTGGGCCGCGGCGCACGGCGACCGCTCACCTGGCGCGCCCGGACCGCCTGGCCCTTCCCGAGCCCCAACCGGCCAGGACGAGGCCGAGAACCGCCATCGCCGCGTAGCAGGCGAGCCACACCCCGAACCCCCCTGGCACCTGGTGGAGAATTCCGGCCTCACCGTGGTCGGCCAGCAGCCGGATACCTCCCTGCACCCCCAGAACCAGCATCACCAGCCCCACGACCAGGCACGCCACATACACCATCGTTCGCCCTCCCTCTGGCACGCGCGGAACCGGGACCGGGGCCTCCGACGCACGTCTCTTTATGGTTCGATCGAACCATAACACGGCTTTGGTACGATCGCACCACGAAAATGCGTCCGCCGCACGCGACTCCGAGGAGAACCGCCATGCCCCGACAGGTGGACCACGACCTGCGCCGTCGCCAGATCGCCCAGGCGGTGTGGCGCCTGGCCACAAGGGGCGGACTCGAACACGTCACCCTGCGCCAGGTCGCCACCGAGGCCGAGGTCTCCGCCCGGCTGCTGCAGTACTACTTCGGCACCCGCGACCGCCTGCTGCTGGGAGCGCTGGAGATCCTCAACGCCGACGCCGAGCAGCGGGCCGGGCAACGCCTGGCCGAGCTGGGCGAGGCCCCCGGCATGCGCGCGCTCGTGCGCGGGGTGCTGTGGGAGCTGCTCCCGCTGGACGAGGAGCGCCGCACCCGGCACCTGGTGTACGCCGCCTACTTCATCCCCTTCGTCACCGATCCCGCCCTGGCCTCCGCGGCCCGCGACTCACCACGCGCCCTGGAGGACCTCGTGTCCGGTCTGCTCGACCAGGGCCGGCAGTCCGGCGAGGTGCCGCCGGAGGTCGACACCGAGGCCGAGAGCGCGTTCCTGGTGGCGGGCGCCATCGGCCTGCAGACCAGCGTCCTGCTCGGTCAGCACAGTCCCGAGCAGGCCGTGGAGCTGATCGAGCACCGGCTCGACGGCGTGTTCGCGCCCTCACTCGGCTGAACAGCCATCACCCCGCCATCACGGGGCCCGGCGACAACCGACGCGAAAGGGGGCCGACCGGAACATCCGGTCGGCCCCCTCCGAGCGCGTGGCAGGCGCGTTGTTACAGGTACTGGCCCGTGTTGGCGACGGTGTCGATGGAGCGGCCCGCGTCCGCGCCCTTCTTGCCGGTCACGAGGGTCCGGATGTAGACGATGCGCTCGCCCTTCTTGCCGGAGATCCGCGCCCAGTCGTCGGGGTTGGTGGTGTTGGGCAGGTCCTCGTTCTCGCTGAACTCGTCGACGCAGGCCTGCAGCAGGTGCGACACCCGGATGCCCCTGGACTGCTGGTCGATGAAGTCCTTGATGGCCATCTTCTTGGCCCTGGAGACGATGTTCTCGATCATCGCGCCGGAGTTGAAGTCCTTGAAGTACAGGACCTCCTTGTCACCGTTGGCGTAGGTGACCTCCAGGAAGCGGTTCTCCTCGCCCTCGGTGTACATCCGCTCCACGACCCGCTGGATCATGGCGTCCACCGTGGCCTTGGTCGATCCGCCGTGCTCGACGAGGTCCTCCTCGTGCAGCGGCAGGTCCTCGGTGATGTACTTGCCGAAGATGTCGCGGGCCGCCTCGGCGTCGGGCCGCTCGATCTTGATCTTGACGTCCAGGCGGCCGGGCCGCAGGATCGCCGGGTCGATCATGTCCTCGCGGTTGGAGGCGCCGATGACGATGACGTTCTCCAGGCCCTCGACGCCGTCGATCTCGCTGAGGAGCTGCGGAACGATCGTGTTCTCCACGTCGGAGGACACACCCGATCCGCGGGTCCGGAAGATCGAGTCCATCTCGTCGAAGAAGACGATGACGGGGGTGCCCTCGGAGGCTTTCTCACGGGCACGTTGGAAGACCAGGCGGATGTGCCGCTCGGTCTCGCCCACGTACTTGTTCAGCAGCTCCGGGCCCTTGATGTTGAGGAAGAAGCTCTTGCCGACGTCGCGGCCGGTGCGCTCGGCGACCTGTTTGGCCAGCGAGTTGGCGACCGCCTTGGCGATGAGCGTCTTGCCGCAGCCTGGAGGGCCGTACAGGAGGACGCCCTTGGGCGGGCGCAGCTTGTGCTCGTAGAACAGCTCCTTGTAGAGGTAGGGCAGCTCGACGGCGTCGCGGATCATCTCGATCTGCCCGGACAGGCCGCCGATGTCGGTGTAGGCGATGTCGGGGACCTCTTCGAGGATGAGCTCCTCGACCTCCGACTTGGGGATCCGCTCGTACACGTAGCCCGAACGCGGCTCCAGCAGCAGGGAGTCGCCGGGGCGGATCGGCTCGTCGCGCAGCGGTTCGGCCAGGCGGACGATCCGCTCCTCGTCGTGGTGGGAGATCACCAGGGCGCGTTCGCCGTCCTCGAGGAGCTCCTTGAGCATGACGACCTCGCCGACGGTCTCGAAGGACTCGACCTCGACGACGTTGAAGGCCTCGTTGAGCATGACCTCCTGGCCGGGGCGCAGGCTCTCGAGGTCCACCGAGGGACTGACGTTGACACGCATCTTGCGGCCGTTGGTGAAGATCTCGACGGTCTCGTCGTCACGTGAACCGAGGTAGACGCCGAATCCGGACGGCGGCTGCGCCAGCCGGTCGACCTCCTCCTTCAGCGCCACGATCTGCTCGCGCGCCTCCTTCAGCGTGGAGACGATCCGTTCGTTCTGGCCGTTGGCAGCGGCGAGGTTGGCCTGGGCCTCCCTCAGCCGCTCCTCCAGCAGGCGTACATGTCGGGGCGAGTCGGCGAGCTTGCGCCGAACCACGCTGAGTTCCTTTTCCATGTAGGAGACCTGAGCCGTGAGTTCAGCGACTTCACGGTCCCGGTCGCTCTGACGCTCGTCGTCGCGCTCGGCCACGTCCGCCACCTCCCTAGGAGAAGTATGACTACTCGGAGCCTACCTACCCCTGCCCATTTCCTAACCTGTCTGCCGTGGGGAGTGTCGTAGGACTCATTTTGAACTCTTGCGTTACACCAGGTCACAGTGATAGCGGATGACCCGACGTAATCAGAAAGTAACCTCCGTGCCGGGCCCGGGCAAGGAAGGTCTCCCCCCGGAGGACCTCGGACGGGGGTCGGCCGCAGGGGCGGGGCCGCGGCCCCGGACACGCGCGAGGCCCGCCCGGGTGTTCCGGACGGGCCT
>NZ_JBSHDN010000301.1:0-5484 GCF_053616335.1 Nocardiopsis sp. NPDC055824 | reverse complement strand
GCGCAGGGGGGCGTGCGTGTTCGTCCCGGGCTCGCACCTCCGGGGCCCTCCCGGTCGGACGCCTCAGGCGTCGCAGCACCCGCCGACGGCGGCGGGCTGCTGGGCCGGGGCCCCGATCCCGGGCATGCCCAGCAGGACGTCCGGTTTGGCGTCCGCGACCGGGCGGCCGTTGCGGGCCGCCCAGGCGTCGCCCGAACGGGTGCGGCGCAGTCCGCGGATCCCCGAGTCGGACACCAGGTGGTGCGGTGCGGCGTAGGTGACCTCGACGGTCACCACGTCGCCGGGGCGCGGCTCCTCGCCGTCGCCCACCGCGAAGTGGACCAGGCGGTTGTCCGGGGCGCGACCGGACAGGCGGCGGTGCTCGCCGTCCTTCTTGCCCTCGCCCTCGGAGACCAGCAGGTCGACCTCCCGGCCGACGAGCTTCTTGTTCTCCTCCCAGGAGATCCCGTCCTGGAGCTCCACCAGCCGCTGGTAGCGGTCCTTGACCACGTCCGGCGGCACCTGGCCGTCCATGGTGGCCGCCGGGGTTCCCGGGCGCTTGGAGTACTGGAAGGTGTACGCCATGGAGAAGCGGGCCTCGCGGACCACGTGGAGGGTCTCCTGGAAGTCCTCCTCCGTCTCCCCGGGGAAGCCCACGATGATGTCCGTGGTGATCGCGGCGTGCGGCATGGCGGCGCGCACCTTCTCCACGATGCCGAGGAAGCGCTCCTGGCGGTAGGAGCGGCGCATGTCCTTGAGGACCTTGCTGGACCCGGACTGCAGCGGCATGTGGAGCTGCGGCATGACGTTGGGCGTCTCGGCCATGGCCTCGATGACGTCGTCGGTGAAGTCCTTCGGGTGCGGGGAGGTGAAGCGCACGCGCTCCAGCCCCTCGATCCCGCCGCAGGCGCGCAGCAGCTTGGAGAAGGCCTGCCGGTCGCCGAAGCCGCTGCCGTAGGCGTTGACGTTCTGGCCGAGCAGGGTGATCTCGCTGACGCCCTCGGCGACCAGGGCGCGCACCTCGGCGAGCACGTCGCCGGGGCGGCGGTCCTGCTCCTTGCCCCGCAGCGCGGGCACGATGCAGAAGGTGCAGGTGTTGTTGCAGCCGACGGAGATCGACACCCACGCCGCGTACGCGGACTCACGGCGGCTGGGAAGCGTGGACGGGAAGTGCTCCAGGGACTCGGCGATCTCCACCTGCGCCTCGCGCTGGACGCGGGCGCGCTCCAGCAGCGTGGGCAGGGAGCCGATGTTGTGGGTGCCGAAGACGACGTCGACCCAGGGCGCGCGGCGCACGATCTCGCCGCGGTCCTTCTGGGCGAGGCAGCCGCCGACGGCGATCTGCATCCCCGGGTTGGCATCCTTGACCGGGCGCAGGTGCCCGAGGTTGCCGTAGAGGCGGTTGTCGGCGTTCTCCCTGACCGCACAGGTGTTGAACACGACGATGTCTGCGGTGGTGTCCTCGGCTGCGCGCGCGTACCCAGCGTCCTCCAGCAGACCGGAGAGGCGCTCGGAGTCGTGGACGTTCATCTGGCAGCCGTAGGTCCGCACTTGGTAGGTACGACTCTGGCTCACGGGACCAGGCTATCCGGTGCGGCGCACCGCCCGGGGACGGCCGCGGTCCCCGGCCGCCCCGTCCGGGCGCGCAACGCGGCCCGTCCTCCGGGGCGCGTCGGCGCGTCGCGTTATCGACCCGGTTCCGCGACGTTTTCCGGACGGCCGATAGTCGAGACGCCGAATCTGAAACGCCACCGGACAAACACCCAGCGTGGCGATATCAAACCGAACAACGTTCACTGGTAACGTTTCCAGTCGTGAGTCTGTAACAAGTGCGCCACCGCGAATTCGGGTGGCGTTTTCAGGGTGACAGTGCTCGTCGAACCCACTAAGTTCCCCACATGACATCAACTCCTCTCGTCGTGCTGGAGAACGTCAACAAGCACTTCGGCGACCTGCACGTGCTCCAAGACATCAATCTGACGGTTAACTCCGGCGAGGTGGTAGTCGTCATCGGACCGTCCGGGTCCGGAAAGTCGACTCTGTGCCGAGCGATCAACCGCTTGGAGACCATCGACTCCGGGGTCATCACCCTGGACGGCCAGCCCCTGCCGGCGGAGGGACGCGGTCTCGCCAAGCTCCGCAGCGATGTCGGCATGGTGTTCCAGTCCTTCAACCTGTTCGCGCACAAGACCGTGTTGCAGAACGTGACCCTGGGGCCCGTCAAGGTCCTTCGCCAGTCCAAGGCCGATGCCGAGAAGCGCGGCATGGAGCTCCTGGACCGGGTCCGGATCGGCAACCAGGCGAACAAGTACCCGGCCCAGCTCTCCGGCGGGCAGCAGCAGCGTGTGGCCATCGCCCGGGCCCTGGCGATGAACCCCAAGGTGCTCCTCTTCGACGAGCCCACCTCTGCGCTCGACCCGGAGATGGTCCAGGAGGTCCTGGACGTCATGACCGACCTGGCGACCGAAGGCATGACCATGGTCGTCGTCACCCATGAGATGGGCTTCGCCCGTCGCGCCGCCAACCGCGTCGTCTTCATGGCCGACGGCCAGATCGTCGAGGAGAACACTCCGGACGAGTTCTTCACGAACCCCCGGTCCGAGCGGGCCCAGGACTTCCTCTCCAAGATCCTGACCCACTAGGTCTCCCCTTTCCTTCCCCTTCTCCCGAACTCAAGGAAGAGGTATCCGACATGCGAGTCGGACGCATCAGCAGCATCCTGGGCGGCACCGCGGCTCTGGCCTTCGCTCTCACCGCCTGTGGCACCGCCGACGTCGGCGGTGGCGGCGAGGGCGGTGGCGACGGCGGCGAGGGCGGTGGCGACACCATCACCATCGGCGTCAAGTACGACCAGCCGGGTCTGGGCCTCCTGGAGGGGGACACCCCCGTGGGCTTCGACGTCGACGTGGCCACCTACATCGCCGGCGAGCTCGGCTACTCCCCGGAGCAGATCAACTGGGAGGAGGCGGCCTCCGCGAACCGCGAGTCCTTCCTCCAGCAGGGCACCGTCGACATGGTGATCGCCACCTACTCGATCACCGACGAGCGCCGCCAGGTCGTCGACTTCGCGGGCCCGTACTACGTCGCCCAGCAGGACATCCTGGTGGCCGCCGACAACACCGACATCGAGGGGCCGGAGGACCTGTCCGGCCAGGTGCTGTGCTCCGCCTCCGGTTCGCGGTCGGCCAACAACATCGTCGACGACATGGGCATCGACGCCGAGCTGCGCGAGGCCGGCAACTACTCCGAGTGCCTGGAGCTCCTCGGCAACGGCACCGTCGACGCGGTGACCACGGACAACACCATCCTCGCGGGCTTCGCCGCGCAGAACCCGGACACCTACCGGATGGTCAACAACCCGTTCGGCGAGGAGAAGTACGGCGTGGGCCTGCCCGCCGGCTCCACCGAGCGCTGCGAGGAGGTCAACGCCGCCATCACCCAGATGTGGGAGGAGGGCGCCGCGACCGAGGCCCTCGAGAACGCCTTCGGCGCCACCGACTTCGCCTTCGAGGAGGAGGTCCCCGCGCTCGAGGACTGCGCCTGAGTCCACCCCGTACTGACCGCGCGCCCGCGGCGGAACCGGACTCCCGTTCCGCCGCGCGGCCCTTGACCAGCTGGGACCCATGGAAGCCTTTCTCAGCAATATCGACAGGGTTGTCGACGGTTTCTCATGGACCGTCCGGCTCACCCTCCTCAGCGCTCTCTTCTCCTTCGTTCTGGGCATCCTGCTCACCGCGATGCGGGTCTCCCCCGTCCCGCTGCTGCGCGCCATCTCCACGGCCTACGTGGAGGGCGTCAGGAACACCCCCCTGACCCTGGTCCTGCTGTTCTGCGGGCTGGGCCTCAACAGCGCCCTCGGGCTGAGCCTGTCCGGCACCGTCGCGTGGGACGTGTTCTGGTGGGCGGTCATCGGCCTCTCCGCCTACACCGCCTGCTTCGTCTCCGAGTCGCTGCGCTCGGGCATCAACACCATCCCCCTCGGCCAGGTGGAGGCGGCCCGTTCCCTGGGTCTGACCTTCACCCAGAACCTGCGGCTGATCGTCATCCCGCAGGCTCTGCGAACCGTCGTCGGCCCGCTGGGCAGCGTGCTCATCGCGCTGACCAAGAACACGACCGTCGCCTCCGTCGCGGGGCTGGGCGTTCAGGAGGCGTCCAGGGAGATGAAGCTCATGTTCGACCAGGGCATCGCGCCGGTCCTGCCGACCTTCGTCGGCTTCGCGATCGGCTTCCTGATCCTGACCCTGCCGACGGGCTACTTCTTCGGCTGGCTCTCCAAGCGCATGGCGGTGGTCCGATGAGTGCGCAGAGCGTCCTCTTCGACGCGCCGGGCCCCAAGGCCCGTGCCCGCAACGCGGTCTACACCGTCGGCACGCTGATCCTCTTCGCGATCGGCCTGGCGATCCTGTACCTGGGCTTCAACCGCACCCTGACCGAGCGGGAGACGGGGTTGTTCGACCCCGCCACCTGGGCGGTCAACCCGACCGGGCAGTGGACGGCCGAGAAGTGGGAGCCGTTCCTGCGGCCCGACACCTGGACCGACTACGTCATCCCGGGCCTCCAGAACACCCTGACGGCCGCCCTGACCGCCGCGGTGCTCGCCATCGCGTTCGGCCTCGTGTTCGGTATCGGCCGCATGTCGGACCACTGGTGGATCCGCGTCCCGGCCGGGGCCGTCGTGGAGTTCTTCCGCGGCATCCCGCTGCTGATGCTGATCTTCTTCACGATGGCGCTGCCCATCGTGGCGTACCAGGTGTTCGACATCCCCACCGGCACGTTCCAGGTGACGGCGCTGGTCGCCGTCGTCACGGGTCTGACCCTGTACAACGGGTCGGTGCTGGCGGAGGTGTTCCGCGCCGGTGTGCTCGCCGTGCCCAAGGGGCAGTCCGAGGCGGCGCAGGCCATCGGTATGACGAAGACCCAGAACATGTGGCTGATCCTCATCCCGCAGGCGATCACCTCGATGATGCCCGCGATCGTCGCCCAGCTGGTGGTCCTGCTCAAGGACTCCGCGCTGGGCTACATCGTCGCCTTCCCGGAGCTGCTGCGCAGCTTCACCCTGGTGGCGACCCGCGAGAGCAACGTCATCCCCGCGGCGATCATCTGCGCGATCATCTACATCGTCATCAACCTGTCCCTGAGCCGGTTCGCGATCTGGCTGGAGCGCCGCAACTCCCGCCGCGGCAGGCCCTCCACCAAGCCGACGGCCGCCGGCGGCGCCCCCGTGGCGGTGCAGGCCCAGCCCGGCCCGGCGGCCCCGGACGCCACCGCCCAGGAGCCCGCCGAGGGCGGCGCGACCGCCGCCGGACCGTCCGGCGCGACCGCGCCGGACGAGGGCTCCGACAAGGACGACGAAGGCCCGGAGAACCGGCGGGACTGACCCCCCGCCCCGGCCGGAACGGCCCCGCGCACGCCACGACCGCGTGCGCGGGGCCCGCGCCGGTGGCACCCCGCCAAACGGTCCCGGCGGGTCGGGACAGGGGCCCGGGTGAGGGAGAATGTCCGAAT
>NZ_JBSHDN010000300.1:0-5517 GCF_053616335.1 Nocardiopsis sp. NPDC055824 | reverse complement strand
ACCGGTGCCCCCGCGGGCGTTCCCGCAGCGGCGCACGCGCGGATATTCCCCGGCGCCGGGACCCATGGGGGGTCCGTGCAACGTCGCGTACCCTGGACCCGATGACTTCCGCGCGTGATGACCAGCAGAGCGTGGGCGAGCAGCCCGTGCGAATGACGTTCTACGAGGCCGTGGGCGGTGAGGAGACCTTCACCCGCCTGGTTCGCCGCTTCTACGAGGGCGTGGCCGACGACCCTGTGCTCCGCCCCATGTATCCGGAGGAGGACCTCGGCCCGGCCGAGGAGCGCCTGCGCCTGTTCCTCATCCAGTACTGGGGCGGCCCGCGCACCTACAACGAGCAGCGCGGCCACCCCCGCCTGCGGATGCGGCACGTTCCGTTCCGCATCGGCGCAGCCGAGCGCGACCTGTGGCTCAAGCACATGCGCGCCGCCGTGGACTCCCTCGACCTGCACGAGGCGCTGGAGCGCCAGCTGTGGGAGTACATGGTCATGGCCGCGCACAGCATGGTCAACGTCCAGGAGGACGCCGTCCCCCCGGAGGTCCCCCGTCCGACACGCGTGTCGGTGGCCTCGGATGACGAGGGCGACGACGGCGATGCCGTTACCATCTCCCTGAAGTAGGGGGAGCCCCGGACGCACGGGCCCGGCGCCGGCGCGTCCGGCCCGTGCTCGGGCCGTGAGGACTCCCCGCTCGGCGGAGTCGGACCGGAGAAGAGGGTGCTGCCTTGAGGCCAGGGACCGCGTGGGTCAGCCGGACCGAACTGCGTACCGACCGCCTGATCCTCCGGCGCTGGCAGGAGCGCGACCTCGAACCCTGGGCGGCCGTGAACGCCGACCCCGAGGTCCGGGAGCACCTGGGCGAGCCGCTGACCCGCGATCAGAGCGATGCCTCCGTCGCCCGCTTCCGGGACGGGTTCGACCTGCGGGGCTACGGCTGGTGGGCGGTCGAGGAGCGGGACACGGGCGACTTCGTCGGGTCCGCGGGCCTGGACCGGGTGGAGGACGGCCTGCCCTTCGGCGGGACGGAGATCGGCTGGAGGCTCGCCCGGCCGGCCTGGGGACGCGGCTATGCCACCGAGGCCGCGCTGGCGGTACTGGCCTACGGCTTCGACACCCTCGCCCTCCCCGAGATCCTCGCCGTGGCCACGGTCACGAACATCCGCTCACAGGCGGTGATGCGCAGGATCGGCATGACCCGGGACCCGGAGGGCGACTTCGACGACCCGCGGGCGCCCGAGGGGCCCCTGCGCCCGAACGTGCTGTACCGCATCGCGGACGGCGCCGCGGACCGGGACTAGGGCGTGGTCCGCGGGTGCCTTCGGCGGGCTCGGCGCTCGCGCCGGTCGCCGCGAGCGGTCGCCGGGCCGTCTCTCGCAGGACGAGTGGCGAGGGTCGGCCCGGGGTCGGCTGTCCGAGCGCGGTCGGCACGGCGGGAGGCGGCCCCGCGGATGCGGGCCCGGAACGACCCGCGGAACACGTCCTAGGCGTAGGCGGCGAGGAAGGCGCGCTCGGTGGCGTCGAGCCGGCGGGCGCTCTGCGTGGCCACGTCGAAGCCCACGAGCACGGTCTTCGCGCGCAGGTACACGCGGTCGTCGTCCAGGATCTCGTAGGCGAGGGTGAAACTGGCGTTGCGCACCTCGGTCACCCACAGCTCCACGCGCACCGGGTCGGTCCGGGGGAGCAGGGGGGCCACGTAGTCCGCCTCCTGGCGGGCCACGACCATGGCACCGAACACCTCGTCGCCCTCGACCGCGCCGCCGTAGCGCAGGAACGAGACCCGGGCGTCCTCCAGGTAGGTGAGCATCCGGACGTTGTTCACGTGGTGCTGCGGGTCGAGGTCGGCGTAGCGGACCTGTGCGAGGTGCACGTGCCGCGCGGGGGCCGACCCGGTGCCGACGGCTCCGGCGTCGATCTGTGTCACGTCTGGGTCCTCTCGTGCTGCTCTCCCCGGGGGGCGTACGACTCCTCCGATTGTCTCAACGCCCCCCGGGGCGGGACCCCTCCCCGGGTGTCCGATTCCTGTGTCGTTGCTCTCCCGGACCCGCGGGAGGAGGACGTCAGTCCGCGGAGAGGCCCAGGTGGTGGGCGAGGAAGGCCAGCTGCTCGGAGTTCAGTGACACACTGCGGCTCACCGACCGCGAGCTGTGGCCGACCTCGGCCTCCCTGCGCAGCAGGACGGGCCGTTCCTCCGCAGGGGCGGACGTGGCGTCCTGCAGCGCCGCGCACAGTTTGCGGGCGTGCAGGGGGTCCACGCGCGTGTCGTTGTCGAACACGGTGAACAGGGTGGCCGGGTAGCGGGTGCCTTCGCGGACGTTGTGGTAGGGCGAGTAGCCCAGGAGCCATCCGAGCTGCTCGGGGTCGTCCGCGGTGCCGTACTCGACGTTCCACAGCTGGCCGAGGCCGAACCTCTCGTAGCGGACCATGTCCAGGAGGGGCGCGGAGCAGACCGCGGCCGCGAACAGGTCCGGCCGCTGGGTGACCATGGCGCCGACCAGCAGCCCGCCGTTGCTGCCGCCCATCACGGCCAGCCGGTCCGGGGCGGTGACCCCGGTGGCGATCAGGTGCTCGGCCGCGGCCGCGCAGTCGTCGAAGACGTTCTGCTTGCGGGCCAGCATCCCCGAGCGGTGCCACTCCTCGCCCTCCTCCAGGCCGCCGCGCAGGTTGGCGACGGCGTACACGCCGCCCGCGCGGGCCCAGGCCAGGGCCACCGCGGAGTAGGCGGGGGTGAGGGAGATCCGGAAGCCCCCGTACCCGTAGAGGATGGTGGGCCGCGGGCCCTCGGCGGGAGCCGAGGGCGACACGACGAGCATGCGCACGGGCGTGCCGTCGCCGGACGTGTAGGTGACCTGTTCGACGTTCACGTCCGGCAGGTCGATGTCCCCCGGGGCGTCGGCCCATACGGACACCCGCCCGGCGAGCGCGTCGTAGCGGTACACCGAGGACGGGTGGGTGTTGTCGGTGTAGCCGAACCAGGCCTCGTGGCCTCCCTCGGGGCGTTCCGAGAGGCCGCCGACCGTGCCCAGCCCGGGCATGTCCACGACGCCGAGGAGCTCCCCGGTGAGCAGGTCGCGCTGGGTGACCTCGCTGATCGCGTGGCGGCTGTGGGAGACCAGGAGTTCGGGGCGTTCGAGGGCGGAGCCGTCCAGGACGGCGTAGTCCTCCAGCACCGCCTCGGGCTCCTCGGGGACCAGGGTGGTCCAGTTCTCGTAGCGGGGGTCGGCCGGATCGGTCACGCACACGCGCCCGCGCGGGGCGTCCCGGTCCGTCCGCAGGTACAGGCGCCCGTCCCGGCCCACGTGCCCCTCCAGGTCGGCGTCGACGCCCTCCTGGACGGGCACCAGGCGGGGCCGCTCCAGGTCCCCGTCGGACAGGTCGGCGATCCACATGTCGGTGGCCGAGGAGGTCCCCCGGACCGCCTGGAGGATCAGCCAGCGGCCGTCCCGGCTCACGGAGGGGCTGAAGTACTCCGTCTTGTCCCTGCCGGAGCCGAAGACGAGGACGTCCTCCTCGGCCGGGCGCCCCAGCCGGTGCAGGTAGACGCGCCGGTGGTAGGCCTCCTCGCCGTCGGGGACCTCCTCCGGGGGCAGCCGCCGCACGTAGTAGAAGGCGGAGGAGTCCGGCAGCCACGCGATCGGGCTGTAGCGGGCCCGGTCCACGGGGCCGTCCACCAGGTCGCCGCTGTCGACGTCCACGACCCGCAGGACGGACTCCTCGTCCCCGCCCTCGGAGAGCTGGTAGGCGAGCAGGCGCCCGTCGGGGCCGGGCTTCCACGCGTCCAGGGTGGTCAGGCCCCCGGGGTCGAGCGCGCCGGGGTCGACCAGGACGCGCTCGGGGCCGTCGCCGTCGCGGACGTAGAGCACCGCGTGCTCCTGCTCGGCGGTCCGGCGGACGAAGAAGCTGCGGTCGCCGCGCCAGACGGGGGCCCCGACGGCTCCCGCGCCGAGGAGGGACCGGATCCGGTCGGCGAACCGCTCGCGAGCGGTGTAGCGCTCGGAGGCCTCGGTGTACAGGGCGTCCTGGGCCGCCGCCCACGCCTTCGTGGCGGTGGATCCGCAGTCCTCCAACCACCTGTAGGGGTCGCCGACCTCGTGGCCGTGCAGGTTCTCTGTGACGTCGAGCCGTTCGGCCGGGGGGTAGCGGAGTTCACGCATACTTCGCACTCTATCCACCGCTATCAACCACTGGGTGTTCGGCGCGGCGTCAGGATGAAACGTGGTTTGTCGGGCGCACAATAGGACCACGAAAAGCGTCAACACGCGGTTTCTGTGCGGCCCGGCGTAAATTGGGGTGGCGCCGGGGCGGTCCGAACACGCAAACTGAATGCGGGACGCAACTCGGCGGGACCACCGGGAGGTCCGTGTGGCAAGGCGTACGGAAACACCGATCCTCGGATCGGTGCACAGGGAGGTCTCCTGGCTGGCCGAACGGCTGGCCGGGGAAGAGACACGGTCGTTCACCGCGACCGGGGCGACGCGATGAGCGCCCCAAGCAGCCGGGAGGGTGGCACAGGGACCGCCCGCCGCCACGTGCTGCTGCTCAACGCCAGCTTCGAACCACTGACGACACTGCCCCTGCGCAGGGCGATTCTCCTCGTCCTGCGGGAGAAGGCCGAAGTCGTCCACCAGGACGACACGGGGACGGTGCTGCACTCGGCGACGCGCTCCTACGACGTGCCGTCGGTCATCCGGCTCAGGCGCTACATCAGCGTTCCGTACAGTCGCAGGGTGCCCCTCACCCGGGTGGCGCTGATGAGACGGGACCGGCACGTGTGCGGCTACTGCGGGAAGAAGGCCGAGACCATCGACCACGTCATCCCGCGCAGCCGCGGCGGCGCGCACGTGTGGGAGAACGTGGTCGCGGCCTGCAAGCCGTGCAACCACCGCAAGGCGGACAAGTTCCTGGACGAGCTCGGCTGGGAGCTGCACATCACCCCCAAGGTGCCCAAGGGACCCCACTGGCGGCTGATCAACGGTGACCTGCACGGCGACCCCCAGTGGGAGCCGTACATGGCCCACCTCGCGGCGTAGGCGCCCGGCCGGACGCACGGGCCGGCCAACGGGCTCCAGCGGTCCGGCGGGGCCGGAACCGGGCGTCCCACCCGGCCCCTGCCGTCCTTCCGCCCTCCGGCGCGGCCCCCACGGGCGGTCGGGGGGCGGCCGTGCGTCCCCGGGGCGCCTCCGGGTGCGCCCCCACCGGTCCCGCGCGGTGGGGCCCGTCCCGCGGCGGTCCCCGCAGGCGCCCGCCCGGCGAAGGGGCGGGCGGTGACGTGAGGGCGCGGCGGCCGTATTCTGGCGGCATGCCGAGATACGACTTCCGCTGCCGCGAGTGCGGTGACACCTTCGAGCTCTCCCGTCCGATGGCAGAGGCGGGCGACCCGGCCCCCTGCCCCGTGGGGCACGGCGACACCGTGCGGCTGCTGTCCACCGTGGCGGTGGGCGGGCGCGCCTCCGCCCCCGCGCCGTCCGGGGGCGGGGGCTGCTGCGGGGGCGGTTGCTGCTCCTGCTGTCTCTTATACACA
>NZ_JBSHDN010000299.1:0-5590 GCF_053616335.1 Nocardiopsis sp. NPDC055824 | reverse complement strand
GGCCGTGCCCTCGCGGGCCGGCCGGGGCCTCCTCGTGTTCCCGCGCCCGGTGTCAGATCCGGATCGTCGTGGAACGCACGATCTCGAAGACCGGGTGCCGGTCGGCCTCCTCCGCGAACGCCTCGTCCGGGGCGTCCGGCGGCGCGTCGAAGTACGGCCCCACGACGGCGGCCCGCGGGTGGTTGACGTACTCCTTGAGCAGGGGGCCCGCCTCCTCGTGCCCGAGTTCGCGCACGCTCACCAGTTCGATCCAGCCGCCCTGGCGCAGGGTCGCGAACCCGTCCTTGCGGATGTTGCGCACCCAGTCGACCTCGCCGTACGGGGAGACCAGGAACCTGCCCCGGTCGCTGTCCAGCACGTCGAGCGGGACGGTCCGCAGGAAGCCCGACTTGCGCCCGCGCGTGGTGAGCAGGTGGGTCGCGGGCGTCCCCAGGCCGTACTTGACCAAGCCGCTGACGAAGGCGTTGGCGACCCGCCGTACCCGCGTCATCTCGAACCGCTTCGTCGGTTCGTTCACCATCTCGGCAACTCCCTCGATCGGATGCTCCCCATTGTGGTGGTTCCGGGCGGCCGACGACACCGGCAGAGGGCCGTGATCCCGCCTCCGGGCCGCTCCGCCCGTGCCGCGGGCCCCCTCTCCGCCCCGTCTCCCGGGGCGCCGTGCGGACCGGGGGCCCGGAGGGCCCGGGTCAGCGGAACGCGGAGATCCCGGTCACCGCCTGGCCGATGCTGAGCGCGTGGATCTCCTCGGTGCCCTCGTAGGTGGCGACCGTCTCCAGGTTCACCATGTGGCGCATCACCGGGTACTCCAGGGTGATGCCGTTCGCGCCGTGGACCCCGCGCGCGGTGCGCGCGACCCGCTGGGCCGCGGCCACGTTCGCGAACTTGCCGAAGCTCACGTGGTTGTGGTGGCAGTCCCCCCGGTCCTTGAGGCGGCCGATCCGCAGCGCCGTCATGCCCGCGTGGTTGACGTCCACGACCATGTCGGCGAGCTTGCGCTGGGTGAGCTGGAACCCGCCGATCGGCTGCCCGAACTGCTCGCGTGTCGCCGCGTACTCCAGGGCCGCCTCGTAGCAGGCGCGCGCGGCGCCGACGGCGCCCCACACGATGCCGTAGCGGGCCTCGTTCAGGCACGACAGGGGCGCCCCCAGGCCCTTCGACGCGGGCAGCACCGCGTCGGCGGGCAGGCGCACACCCTCCAGGACGAGTTCGGAGGTGATGGACGCGCGCAGCGACAGCTTCCTGTGGATGACGTTGGCGGAGAACCCGGGGGTGTCGGTGGGCACCACGAACCCGCGGACACCCTCCCCGGTGGCCGCCCACACCACGGCCACGTCGGCGACGGACCCGTTGGTGATCCACATCTTGGTGCCGTCGAGCACCCAGTCCGTGCCGTCCCTGCGGGCGCGGGTGCGCATGGAGCCCGGGTCGGAGCCGGAGTCGGGCTCGGTCAGCCCGAAGCAGCCGACGACCTCGCCCGCCGCCATCCTCGGCAGCCACGCGCCCTTCTGCTCCTCGGAGCCGAACTTGTGGATGGCGGCCATGGCCAGCGAACCCTGCACGGACACGAAACTGCGCAGACCCGAGTCGACGGCCTCCAGTTCGCGGCAGGCCAGCCCGTAGGCCACGGCGCTGGAGCCGCCGCAGCCGTACCCCTCCAGGTGCATGCCCAGGAGCCCGAGGTCCCCGAAGGCCTTGGCGAGCCCGCGCGGGTCGGGCAGGGTGCCCGCGTCGAACCACTCGGCCACGTTCGGCAGCAGTTCCCGCGAGGCGAAGCCGCGCACGGCGTCGCGGACGTCCCGCTCGGTGTCGGACAGTTCGGCGTCGAGGGCCAGGAAGTCGTGCGGGTCCGGGGCGGCGGGCCTGCGGGAGTCGCTCATGGGTGGGTGTCCCTTCGTGGTGCGTCGGCCGGTGCGGCCTGGGGCGGGGTTGCGGGGGCGGTCCGGCGGTCGGCCGCCGGCGCGGGGCCGGGCTCCTGGACGGCCCCGCGCCCGATCATCGCGTCCACGCGCGCCGCGTCCACGCCGAGTTCGGCGAGGATCCGGCGGGAGTGCTGTCCCAGGAGCGGCGGGGCCGTGAGCGGCGGTGGGGCGCCCTCCAGCCGGAACCCCGCCCGGACCTGTTCGATCGGGCCCGCCGTGGGGTGCTCCACGGTGCGCAGGACGTCGTCGCCGGCGGCGTCGGCCGTGCGCAGCGCGTCCAGCACCCCGCGCACCCGCCCCACCGGGACCCCGGCCCCGACCAGCAGGTCCATCCAGTGGTCGGCCGGCTCGGCGCGCAGGACGGCCGACAGCTCCCCCACCAGTTCGTCGCGGTGGGCCACGCGTCCCGGGTTGGTGGCGTAGCGCGGGTCCTCGGCCAGGTCGGGGCGGTCCAGTGCCCGGCACAGCCGCTGGTACAGGGCGTCGTTGCCGGCGGCGACCACGATCTCGGCGTCGGAGGCCGGGAAGACCTGGTAGGGCACGATCGTGGTGTGGGCGTTGCCGACACGGGCCGGCTCCGCCCCCGTCACGAGCGCCTGCTGTGTGAGGTTGACCAGGCCGGACAGCGTGGAGTTGATCAGCGACGCGCTGACGTTCTCGCCGCGGCCGGTCGCGCGGGCCCTCGTCAGCGCCCCGAGGATGCCGACGGCGGCGTTGAGCCCGGTCAGCACGTCGGTGAGGGCGACCCCCACCTTGCTCGCCGGCCCCTCGGCCGGGCCCGTGGTCGCCATCAGGCCGCTCTCGGCCTGCACGACGATGTCGAACCCGGGGCGGGCGGCCGGCTCGTGCTCCGGGCCGAAGCCGCTCACGGAGCAGTAGACGACGGCGGGGTTGCGCGCGCTCACCGCCTCGTAGCCGAGCCCGAGCCGGTCGATCACGCCGGGACGGAAGTTCTGGACGACCACGTCGGAGGACGCGCACAGCTCCTGGACGGCGGCCAGGCCCTCGGGGTCCTTCAGGTCCACGGCCAGGCTGCGCTTGTTGCGGTTCACCGACAGGAAGTAGGCGGCCTCGCCGGGGCCCCCGCCCCCGTCGGCGGGGCCCGCCCAGGGCGGGCCCCACGCCCGGGTGTCGTCGCCGCGGCCTGGCTGCTCGACCTTGACCACCTCCGCGCCCATGTCGGCGAGGAGCATGGTGGCGTACGGGCCCGCCAGGACGCGGGAGAGGTCGGCGACGCGCACCCCCGCCAGGGGCAGCGGGACGGCCGGGCCGGCGGGGTCGGGCGCGGGGCCCGCGCCGGATCGGATGTCTGTCACGGGGATGTCACTCCTCGGCGTCGGCGCCGCCGGGCAGCTGGTCGCCCTCCCGCAGCTGGTGGTAGGACTCCAGGCAGCGGCGCAGGGCCGTGGTCAGCGCGGCGCCGGACTGGCCGGCGTACCGCGTCTGCACCCGGCCGACCAGCTCGGCGATGTCCTCGGTGACCGAGGCCCCCTCGACCAGGGCGCGGAAGAAGTCCTTGCCCAGGTCGGTGAGCAGGGTGGTGTCCGCGGCGACGATGCGGCCGTCCGCGGTGTCCACGGCGAGGACGACGCCGAGCCGCTGGTACTGGGAATGGCTGGCCACGGAGTCGGGAAGACGGGCGTAGCCGGAGATGAGGACAACCCTGGGGTTGCGGAGAACCTGCTGGATACGGTCGTCGCCGTGCAACGGACACACCTCTCGCTCGCGGGCATGCGAAAACTCCAACGCTCTGGAGTCTCGCGCCTGGAGGGCGGCCGGGGGAAACCGGGCGCCCGCGGCGTGAGGGCAGGCACCCCAAGTATGTCCTGACCGGTTCGGCGGCTGTCAAGCGGGGCGCGGCCCGTACGGCGGACCCGCGGGGGCCGGCCCGTTCCGTACGCCCCCTCGGCCCCGCGCCCTCCGGAGCGGCCGTGAGCCTCGCGCCCGGCCGCCCGTACGGATCGCTCCGCCGGTCCTCCCGCGTGGTCGGTCCTTGCGCGCCCCGGTCCCGCCGGTGTGCGGCCCGGGCCACAGGGGATCCCCTGGTCCCTCCCGGGGCGCGTGTGCTAGCCTGCCTCGCAGGTCACGAGTACCAGCGCTAAGCCCCGGCTTGCTGGTCGGCAACCCTCCTTCCGCGGTGGGGTGCCCCGGGTGAGGACCAGGTCCCGACACGACCGTGTCGGACAAGCGCGGACCCCTGTGGTGTAGCCGTGACGGCGCCCCCGCGGGTCCCACGACCCGCAGAAGAGGTGCCCCATGACCGTCGTCAGCCCCATCCACACCGCGCGCTCGTTCCGTTCCGCCGCCCCGTCCGCACACCCCTCGGGCGGCGCCGCCGGGTGCACGGTCGTCGCCTCGGACGAGGGCGTCCCCCTGGTCACCGGCGAGCGCGTGGAGTACGCGAACTTCGACTACGCCGCCAGCGCCCCCTGCCTGACCCCCGTCGCGGACGCCCTGGCCGACGCGCTGCCCTACTACGCGAGCGTGCACCGGGGTGCGGGCCACCACTCCCAGGTGAGCACCGACGCCTACGAGCGGGCCCGCCGCAGCGTCGCCCGCTTCCTCGGGGCCCGCTCGGAACCCGCCGACGCGGTGGTGTTCGTGCGGGGCACCACCGACGCCCTCAACCTCCTGGCCCGCTCCGTGCCGGAGGGCTGCACGGTCGTGGTGTTCGAGACCGAGCACCACGCAGCCCTCCTGCCCTGGGAGCACCCCGCCGCACGGGCCGGGAGAGTGGTCCGCCTGCCGCTGCCCGCCACCCCCGAGGCGGCCGTCGAGGCGGCCCGCACCGCGCTGCGGGAGTCCCCCGAGGGCCCCAGGCTCCTGTGCGTGACCGCCGCCTCCAACGTCACGGGCGAGATCTGGCCGGTCGGGGAACTGGTCGCGGCCGCGCACGCCGAGGGCGCCCGCGTGGTCGTGGACGCCGCCCAGTACGTGCCGCACCTGCCGTTCGGCCTGGAGGAGACCGGCGCCGACTACGTGGCGCTGTCCGCGCACAAGCTCTACGCGCCCTTCGGCTCCGGGGTGCTGGCCGGCCGCGCCGACTGGCTGCGCGAGGCCACCCCGTACCTGTCCGGGGGCGGCGCCACGCGCCTGGTCACCGAGCACGAGGTGGTGTGGAACGACCTCCCCGCGCGCCACGAGGCGGGCAGCCCCAACGTGCTCGGCGCCGTGGCCCTGGCCGCCGCCTGCGACACCCTCACCCCCGACGTACAGGGACTCCTGCACATCCGCGAGTCCGCTCTGCTGGAGCGGCTGCGTGCCGGGCTCGCCGACGTGGAGGGCGTCACCGAGCTGACCCTGTGGGGCGACGAGCACCCGAGGGTCGGCATCGTCTCGTTCACGGTGGACGGCCTGCCCGCCGACCTGCTGGCCGCGGCGCTCTCCGCCGAGCACGGCATCGGGGTGCGGGACGGGCTCTTCTGCGCCCACCCGCTCACCCGGCACCTGCTGCCCGAGGGCCACGCCCAGGCGGTCCGGGCGAGCCTGGGGATCGGGACGACCCCGGAGCACGTGGACCGGCTCGTCGGCGCGATCGCCGACCTGGTCGCCCACGGGCCGGCCTGGGAGTACGCCGACTGCGACGGCCGACTGGCCCCGGTCCCGGACCCGCGCAACGTGCTCTGACGCCGGAGCGGAGCCCGGAAGGAGGCGCCCCGGCGGCCGGC
>NZ_JBSHDN010000298.1:0-5601 GCF_053616335.1 Nocardiopsis sp. NPDC055824 | reverse complement strand
CCCCGGCACGGTGCGGGGAAAGGCGAGGACGCGGGCAGGGAGGCCCCGGGGCAGGTGGCCGAGGAGCGCGGGCGGCCCCGGGCGGTGGCGCGTCCTGCCGGTCGGGGCCCGTCGCCGGACGGGCCCCGGCGGATCAGCGGATGTTGATGTCGGTGCAGGCGTAGAAGGCGTTGCCGGTGTCGGCGATGTTCCAGCGGGCCAGGAGCTTGTGCCGCCCGTTGTACCCGGACAGGTCGACGTTGTGGCTCACCGTCGACCCGGGGCGGGCGCCGTTGTCGTTGAACACGGCGATCCTCTGGTTCCCGATGAAGTACTCCCAGGTGCTGGTGGCGTGCGACACCGTCAGGGTCCAGGTGAAGGTCTGGGAGCGGCCCACGTCGGTGACCCGCCAGCCGCGGCTGTCGTCGTTGAGCTCGGAGAACCGCCCGACGCCGCCGTCGCAGCGCATCAGGCCCTTGGGGCCTTCGACGCTCTGCGGCTCCCACTGGATGGAGCCGCACTGCACGATGCCCGCGGCGCACTGGGCCTGGCGGCTCATGGGGTTGGAGACGTAGCCGTGCGCGGACGCGACGCCGGCGGGCATGAGGGTGAAGAAGAGGGCGGTTGCGGCCGCCACGGCGGTCGCGGCGCGGAGTCGGCGGGGGGACGAGCGGGGCTTCATGCGCGGAGCCTTTCCTCGATGACCAGGGAGCGGAGGACCCGGGTCGGGGGGTGAGGCGAAGGTAGGTGGATCGTGACCCTCGGTCAAGGGCCGAGGTGGTCGCGGTGCCGGGCCGTCCCCGTACCGGGCGGGGTACCACCCGGGGGAGGCGGGGTCCCGGCCCGGTCGGCCGGCCTGCGGCGCGTTCACGGTGAACAGCGAGGGGATCGGTCTCCGGCGGCGCCGGTCCGGTCACGTCGGGAGTGGACCACTCCCGCCATGACCACCGGACCACGGCGGGGGCTACATTCTCCTTACCCCGGGGTCAACGGCCGTTTCCCGGGACCCGGACCCGGCTCTCCCACGGCCCTGCGACGACGCGGCGGCCCCGGGGAACGCCGAAGGCCAGAGCCGAAGCTCTGGCCTTGGGTGATACTGGTGGGCGATACAGGACTCGAACCTGTGACCTCTACCGTGTCGAGGTAGCGCTCTAACCAACTGAGCTAATCGCCCGCGTGAAGCGGTGTGAGGTGGAGACGGGATTCGAACCCGTGTAGACGGCTTTGCAGGCCGCTGCCTCGCCTCTCGGCCACTCCACCGAGTCACACGGAAGCGCCTGGGCGCCTTCGCGTCTCCTCCGAGCGGACGACGGGATTCGAACCCGCGACCCTCACCTTGGCAAGGTGATGCTCTACCAGCTGAGCCACGTCCGCTTGCTGCCTGGCCGGTGTCCGCGTCCTCCGCGGCCCCGCCGTGCTGCTGATAAGAACTTTAGCGGAAAGTCGTCAGACGGCAAATCGACGCAGGGAGGACCGGGTCCGCCGCCGGCTCCGGCCCGGCCCCGGCTCCGGCGCCGACCCGTGCGGGGCGGCTCCGGGACCCCCGCGCGGAACGGCCGGAGCGGTGGCTCCCGCCCCGGGGCGCCCGGGTGGACAATGGGGGCGCGCTGGTGCGACGACCGGGAGGCGGCATGGGCAGGAACGGCGACATCCGCGGCGACGCCCACCGGGGCGGGGCCCCGGGCACACACGGGACGTCCGAGGACGGGCGGACGCACGGAACACACGCGGACCACGGGTCCCACCTCTCGTGGGCCCGTGCGCGCGCGGAGGCCGTGGCGCTGGGCGGGCTGCGGGGCGCGGAGCCGCGCGAGACCCCGCTGGAGCGGTCGCTCGGCGGGGTCCTCGGCGCGGACGTGCGGGCCCTGGTGGGACTGCCCGCCTTCGACGCCTCCGCCATGGACGGCTTCGCGGTGGCGGGGCCGGGTCCCTGGCGGCTGGTCGGCAGGCGGCTCGCGGGCGCCCCGGCGGACGGCGCCGGCCTGCGTCCCGGTGAGGCGGTCGAGATCGCCACGGGGGCGAGGGTCCCCAAGGGCTCCGAGAGCGTCCTGCCGTACGAGCGATCGGTGGTCCGCGGCGGTGTGGTGGAGGGCCGGGTGGAGCGCGGCCGCCACGTGCGGTGGGCGGGCGAGGAGACCGCGCCCGGTGAGACCGTTCTCACGAGGGGGACGGTGATCGGACCCGCGGCGCTCGGGCTGGCCGCGAGCCTGGGGCACGCGACCCTGCCCGTGGCGCGCCCGAGGGTGGCGGCCCTCGTGACGGGGGACGAGGTCGCCACGGAGGGCCTGCCCGGGGACGGGAGGGTGCGCGACGCCATCGGGCCGCTGCTGCCGGGGGTCGTCGACTGGGCCGGGGGCGCTCTGGTGTCCGTGCGCCACCTCGGCGACGACCGGTCGGCGCTCAGGGAGGCGGCGCAGGGCGCCGACGCCGACGTCGTCGCCGTGTGCGGCTCGTCCTCCCGGGGCCCGGCCGACCACTTCCGCGCGGTCCTGGACGACCTCGGGGCCGCCGTCGTGGTGGACGGGGTCGCCTGCCGCCCCGGCCACCCGCAGCTGCTGGCGTACACGGACGGCGCCGTCTTCGTGGGGCTGCCCGGAAACCCGGGGGCGGCGCTGGTCGCCGCGGTGACGCTGCTCGCGCCCCTGCTGCGGGCCATGGCGGGTGCGGCCGAACCCCGGGGGAGCCTGCCCGCGGCCGTCCTGGACGGCGGGGTCGAGTCCCACCCGGTGGACACCAGGCTGGTCGCCGTGCGCCTGGTCGGCGGCCGGGCCGTGCCCGTCGGCCACGACCGCCCCGGCAGCCTCCGGGGCGCGGCCCTGGCCGACGCCTACGCGGTGGTGCCCCCGGCCTGGGACGGCGCCGAGGTGGAACTGGTCGGCCTCCCCTGAGGCGGAGGCGTCCGGCCGTCGCCGACACGGGCCCCTGCCCGTCGGCGCCCGACACGCGCGCGGCCCCGGAGGGCATCCTCCGGGGCCACGGGGCCCCACTTCTCCCACCGGCCGTCCGGTGGTCCGTCCGGGGACGGCGGTGCCGGCGGGAGCCCGGCCCCATCGGCCGCCGGACCGCCGCGGGCCGGGGCGGTCCCGCCGCGCCCCGCTACCGCGCGCCCCGGTCCGGGGCGCCTGCCGCGGACCCCGCGGCCGACGTGCTCCCGGCCGGACCGGCCCCGTCCGGGGCGTCCGCGAGGACCTCGGTACCGGCGGGGCCCACCGCGACCGCGTCCGCGCCGCCCCCGTCCTCCGGGGCGGAGGACGGGGCCTCGACGGTCGGGTTGCCCACTCCCCGCAGCAGCACCCAGACCTGGGTGGCGGCGGCCAGGACGATCACCACGGCGATGACGCTGGTCAGGTGCATCCCGTCGGTGAACGCGGAGCGGGCCGCGCCCATGAGGGCGTCGCCGGCGCCGCCGCCCAGGTCTGCGGCGGCGTTCGCGGCGCCGCCCAGGGTCTCCCTGGCCGCGTCGACGGCCTCCGCCGGAACGCCCTCCACACCGGTCAGCTGCGACCGGTAGGAGGCGGTCAGCACGCTGCCCAGCACGGCGACGCCCAGGGCCGCCCCGAGTTCGTAGGCGGTCTCGGAGATCGCCGAGGCCGCGCCCGCGCGCTGGGGCGGGGCCGCGGACATGATCGCGCCGTTGGTCAGCGTCTCGGCGAAGCCCGCGCCGGTGGAGATGAGCGAGAAGCCGAGCGCCACGGTCACCACGCCCGTGGTCACGCCGCTCTCCGGGGCCAGGACCAGGACGGCGAACCCGGACGCGGTCGTCAGCAGGGACCCGCCGATCACCGCGGCCAGGCTCAGGTGCCGCGACAGGCGTACCGCCACCAGGCCCGCGAGGACCGACAGGACGAGACCGGGGACCAGCACGAGGCCGGCCCGCATGGGCGAGATGCCGAGGACCAGCTGGAGGTACTGCGTCAGGAAGAACAGCGACGACACCAGCGAGAACACGATCATCAGGTTCGTGGCGACGGCCACGCTGAACACGCGGTAGCGGAACAGGCCCACGTCGATGAGCGGGTCGCGGAGCTGCCGCTGGCGGCGCACGAACAGGTAGCCCAGGCCGAGGCCGACGGCCAGGGAGGCGATCGGCACGACGCCGAACCCCTCGGTGGCCAGCTTCTTGATCCCGTACACGGCGGGCAGCATCGCGGCCATGGACAGGACCGCGCTCAGGAGGTCCAGCCGCCCCGCCTCCGGGTTGCGCGACTCGCGGACCAGCAGCGGCACCAGGACCAGGATCAGCACCATGACGGGCAGGTTGATCAGGAAGACCGAACCCCAGGAGAAGTGCTCCAGGAGCCAACCGCCCAGGATCGGGCCGAGCGCCGCGCCGCCGGAGAACCCGGAGGCCCAGATGGCGATGGCGAGCAGCCGCTGGCGCGCGTCGAGGAAGATGTTGCGCAGCAGGGACAGCGTGGACGGCATCAGCGAGGCGCCCGCCAGGCCGAGCAGGGCGCGGGCGAGGACCAGGGTCTGCGCCGTGGGCGAGAACGCGGCGATCAGCGAGGCGGCGCCGAACGCCGCCGAGCCGATCATGAGCAGGCGCCTGCGGCCGATCCGGTCGCCGAGCGAGCCCATGGTGATGAGCAGGCCGGCCAGGACGAAGCCGTACACGTCGACGATCCACAGCAGCTGGCCCGCAGTGGGCCGCAGGTCCTCGCTCAGCGCGGGGACGGCGAATCCGAGCACGGTCGAATCGACCGAGATCAGGATCACGGGCAGGACCAGGACGGCGAGGGCGGCCCACTCCCGCGGCCCGGCGAGGGCCGGGGCCGCTCGGTCGCGTCCGTGCGCGTCGGTGGGGCCGGTTCCGGCCTTGGCGGAGCTCATCATTCCTCGTTACGTGTTGCTGGTTGCGCGGCACCCCGACCGGGGGCGCGGTGGAGGCCCGACGGGAGGCAGCGGACTCCGGGTCGGGAGGGGCGGGAAGTCTGGTCGACCGCGGGCACGCCGCAGGACTCTTCAACCGTCCAGACGGTACAGTACCGTCCGGACGGTACAGTGTCAATCGTGAACGCATCGAACACCCGCGACCGAATTCTCGACTCCCTCCAGGACATCCTCATCGGCGAGGGCTATTCCGGGGTGACCCTGGAGGCCGTCGCCCGCGCCGCCTCGGTGTCCAAGGGAGGGCTCCTCTACCACTTCCCGTCGAAGGCGGCGATGCTCACCGGGCTGATCGAGCGCCTGAGCGAGCTGGCGGAGGAGGAGTTCCGCGAGGCCCGGGAGGGGCCCGAGGGCGTGGTCCGCGTGTTCCTGCGCACGTCGCTGCCGCAGAGCCCCGAGGAGCGCGAGCTGTACTGGGCCGTCATCGCCGCCCTGCGCGGTCGGGAGGACATGCCGGAGGAGGCCACCCGCAGGGTGCAGTACCTGTTCTCGCACTGGGGGGAGCTGCTGCACGACGAGCTCACCGACCCCGTCCTGGCCGAGATCATCCTGCGCGCCGGGGACGGGCTCTACATGGCGGCGATCGCCGGCCTGCCGCAGCCCGAGCCCGCGCTCACCCGGGAGATGATCGACCGCCTGGTCGAGGCCTCGGACAAGGTCCGCCGCACCAGGTGAGGGGCGGCGCGGCCCCGGGCCGCGGGGTCCCCGGCGCGCTCCGCCGGGCGGGCCCGGGGG
>NZ_JBSHDN010000297.1:0-5697 GCF_053616335.1 Nocardiopsis sp. NPDC055824 | reverse complement strand
GGGCCGGCACGGGCGGACCGCTCCCCCGCTCCGTCCTCAGAACAGCGCGGAGGTGAGCTTGCGCCGGGCCGCGCCCACACGCGGGTCGCCCGGGGGCAGCAGGTCGAACAGCCCCAGCAGGTGCTGGCGCGCCCGGTCGCGGTCCTTGTCGCGCGTCGCCCTGACCGTGGCGACGAGGCGGTCGAAGGCGTCCTCGAACTTGCCTCCGTACATGTCGATGTCGGCCGCGGTGGTCTGCGCGTCCACGTCCGCCGGGTCGGCGTCGGCGGCCGCACGGGCGGCGTCCGGGTCGACGTCCTGGAGACGCCCCACCAGGCGCACCTGGGCGAGCTTGCTCCTGGACTCGGTGTCGCCCGGGTCGGCCTCGACGGCCTTGGCGTAGACGGCCGCGGCGGCGTCGAAGTCGCCCCGGTCCAGGGCCTCCTGGGCCTCGGCGTCCACCGGGCGGCCCTGGGGCGCCTCCGGCTGCGCGCCGGCGGCGTCCTCGGGCCCCGGCTCCCCCGCGAGGGTTCCGGGGTGGCCCGGGGGCAGCGCGCCCTGCTCCTGGAGGGCGGCGAACGCCTCGGTGAGCCAGCCGGTGAGCTGCTCCTCGGTCGCCGGGCCCGCCGGGCCGGGCAGGAGCTGCCCCTGGACGGCCACGATGATCATCGGGGCCGTGGGCACCCGGAGGGCCTGGACCAGCTGAGGGCTCGCGTCGCTGTCGACCTTGGCGAGGAACCAGTTCCCGCCGGAGGCCGCCGAGAGCTTGTCCAGGACGTCCTCGAACTGCTTGGACTGGTCGGACCAGCCGGCGAGGACGGCCAGCACGACGGGAGCGGTCATGGACCGCTCGAGGACCTGGGCCTGGAAGGAGGACTCGTCGACGTCGAAGGCGTAGGGGTTGGATCGACCCGCCGACTCCGCCGCACGCTGTTTGGCCTCGCGTTCCATGGCCGCCTTGCGCGCGCCGAGGTCAACGGCACTGTTCGGTGAAAAGTCCGAAGGCTGCATGCTTCCATCCTGCCGTATCCGCGGGGAGGGCGTGGACCGCCCGCGAAGGGGCCGGGCCGTGTTCGGCCGAACACGGCCCGGGGGCGGGCCTCCCCTCCTGCCCCCGCGTGACGAACGATGGGCCCCGCCGGAGGGTTCCGGCGGGGCCCGTGCGGATCGTGGGAGCCCGGTCTCAGAAGCGCGGGTCCTCGGTGTAGGTCCCGAACTCCTCCCCCATCGTCGCGCAGATCTCGCCCATCGTGGCCTCGGCCCGGGCGGCGTCCATGATGAGGGGGATCAGGTTGCGGTCGTCCGCGCGGACCCCCTCCAGGAGGGCTGCCAGCGCCGCGTCCACGGCGGCGCCGTCGCGGCGCGACCTGCGCTCGGCCAGCTCGCGCTTCTGCTCGTGCTCCACCTCGTGGCTGATCCGGAGGATGTCCAGTTCGCCGGAGACGGTGCCGGTGTGGCAGTTGACCCCCACGATCCGCTTGTCGCCCTTCTCCAGGGCCTGCTGGTACTGGAAGGCCGACTCGGCGATCTCCGAGCTGAAGTATCCGTTCTCGATCCCGGCGAGGATGCCGGAGGTCATCGGGCCGATCGCGTGCTCGGCCCCCTCCCCGCCGCCCATCCGCAGGATCTCCGCGAAGATCCGCTCCGCCTCGGCCTCCAGCTCGTCGGTGAGCGCCTCCAGGTACCAGGAGCCGCCGAGCGGGTCGGCCACGTTGACGACTCCCGTCTCCTCCATGAGCACCTGCTGGGTGCGGAGGGCGATCTCGGCGGACTGCTCGGTCGGCAGCGCCAGGGTCTCGTCCAGGGCGTTGGTGTGCAGGGAGTTCGTGCCGCCGAGCACCGCGGCGAGGGCCTCGACCGCGGTCCGGACCACGTTGTTGTAGGGCTGCTGGGCCGTGAGGGAGACGCCGGCCGTCTGGGTGTGGAACCGCAGCCACTGGGCCTTCTCCGTGCGGGCGCCGTAGACGTCCCTGAGGCGGCGCGCCCAGATGCGCCGGGCGGCCCGGAACTTGGCGATCTCCTCGAAGAAGTCGATGTGCGCGTCGAAGAAGAACGACAGCCCGGGCGCGAACGCGTCCACGTCCAGCCCCCGCGAGAGGCCGAGCTCGACGTAGCCGAAGCCGTCGGCGAGCGTGTAGGCGAGCTCCTGCCCGGCCGTGGCCCCGGCCTCGCGGATGTGGTAGCCCGACACCGACAGCGGTTTGTACGCGGGGATGTGCTCCGCGCAGTACTCCATGAGGTCGCCGATGAGCCGCAGCTGGGGCTCCGGCGGGTACAGCCACTCCTTCTGGGCGATGTACTCCTTGAAGATGTCGGTCTGGAGCGTGCCGTTCAGGGTGCGGGTGTCGACGCCCTGGCGCTCGGCGGCGACCAGGTACATGCAGAACGCCGGGACGGCGGGGCCGCTGATGGTCATCGAGGTCGTGGTGGCGCCGAGGGGGATGCCGTCGAAGAGCAGGTCCATGTCGGCCACGGAGTCGATCGCCACCCCGCAGTGGCCGACCTCTCCCAGGGCGTGGGGGGAGTCCGAGTCGTGGCCCATGAGGGTGGGCATGTCGAACGCGACCGAGAGCCCGCCGCCGCCGGAGGCCAGGATCATCTTGTAGCGCTCGTTGGTCTGGCGGGCGTTGCCGAAGCCGGCGAACTGGCGGATGGTCCACGCCCGCCCCCGGTAGCCCGTGGAGTGGAGTCCGCGCGTGAAGGGGAACTCGCCGGGCCAGCCGACGCGCTCGAAGCCGGGCACCTCGGCCCCGGGCGCGGGCCCGTAGACCGGCTGCAGGGGGCGCCCGGACAGGGACGTGAAGTCGGCGTCGCGTGTGCGCGCGGAGTCGTAGCGGCGCTGCCAGCGCTCGCGCCCGGCCTCGATCTCCTCGGCCCCGCCGCCGTCGGTGGGGTCGCTCGTGGTGTTCGCCATGACGAAATAGTAGGACGTCCAACTAAATATGTACAGGGACGACACCTGCGGCGCCCCGCCCGGAGCGGGCGGTTCAGCGACCCTCGGCGGCCCCGGACACGGGTTCGGGGAAGTCGCCGAAGTCCACCCTGAGCTTGGTGAACGTCTCGTGCATGCGCCACAGCTCCTCGTCGGAGTAGCAGCCCAGCCCGAAGTCCATGCCCAGCAGCGCCCGGGTCGCCTCCTCGGTGACGGCGCGCCCGGTGTCGGTGATGTCGGCCAGCACGCCGCGGCCGTCGCTCGGGTTGGGGCGGCGGCGCACGAAGCCCTGCCCCTCCAACCGGTCGATGGTGTTGGTGACGCTGGTCGGGTGCACCATCAGGCGCTCACCGATCTTGCCCAGGGGCAGGGAACCGGAGGCGCTGAACGTGAGCAGGACGAGGGCCTCGTAGCGGGCGAAGGTCAGACCGAACGGCTTGAGTGCGCCGTCCAGCTCGCCGATCAGGATCTGCTGCGCGCGCATGACCGAGGTGACCGCCGCCATCGCGGGCGAGGCACCCCATCTGCGCGTCCAGTTGTCGTGTGCGCGCTCGATCGGGTCGAACGGAAGATTCAACGGGTTTCCCACGCCGTCACTCTAGGGCGTACCCGGAGGGCGCCGTCCGCCACGAGGGAAGACCACCCGCCGTAGCATTCGCACGACGCGGAGTCAATGACTTCCGGTGGCCACAAGGGGACACGGGCACCCCAGGAGGCCGGTCCACCCCTCCAACTCGGAAAACCCGAAACCACGGCGGATGGTCTCCAGAAAGTTCACGGGAGGCCGTTGACGCCACCCGTAATTATTAGTTAAGTTTCCTAAAAATTTATCCCCCCACGTCAGAGGCACCGGAACGTTTTCCAGGACCTCACTTCGCTCGTGGACCACCCCTGCCGGAAGACCGCGCAGGCGCCCTCCGACCGACCGGCCGCAGCCCATCCCACCCGCTCCGCGGTGCGACGGTCATCCCCCGCCCCCAGCTCATGACCAGGAGATCTCCCGACGTGAGAGCACGACGTTCCGGCACCCTGCTCGCGGCCCTCGCCGCAGCAGTGCTGGCCGCCCCACTGGCGGCGGCACCTTCCACCGCCGCCGCAGAGGAGGCCGACGCCTCCGACCTCACGGTCACCTACGTCGAGTCCGCCCGCTGGAACACCGGCTACACCGGTGAGATCACCGTCCACAACGCCTCGGACACCCCCGTGAGCGACTGGACCGTCGAGTTCGCGCTGCCCGACGGCAGCCGCATCCACGAACTGTGGAACGCGAGCCTGGCGGGCACGGCCGAGGACTACACGATCACCCCGCCGCGCTGGGGCGCCACCGTCCCCGCCGGCGGCGAGTACTCCTTCGGCTTCAACGGCCTGCACGCCGACGGAGGCACCGACCCCGTCGGCTGCCTCGTCAACGGCTCACCCTGCTCCGGCGGCGAAGGCCCCTCCCACGACAGCTACTCCGTCGCCTACTTCACCCAGTGGGGACCGAGGGAACGCGACTACCACGTCCGCGACCTCGTCGACAGCGGCAGTGCCGAGAAGCTCACGCACGTCCAGTACGCCTTCGGCAACGTCAGCGCCGAGGGCGAGTGCGTCATGACCGACGAGGAGGGCCAGGGCGACGCCCTCGCCGACTACGGCCACCCCGTCCCCGCCGACCAGAGCGTCGACGGCGTCGCCGACGACCCCTCCCAGCCGCTGCGCGGCAACTTCAACCAGATCCTCGAGCTCAAGGAGCAGTACCCCGAGCTGGCCGTCAGCATCTCCCTCGGCGGCTGGGAGTGGTCGCGCCACTTCTCCGACGCCGCGCTGACCGCGGAGTCCCGCGAGAAGCTCGTCAGCTCCTGCATCGACCTCTACCTCCGGGGCGACCTCCCCGAGCTCAACGGCGCGGGCGGCGAGGGCGCCGCCGCGGGCGTCTTCGACGGCATCGACCTCGACTGGGAGTGGCCCGGCTCCGACGGCAACCCGCACAACGTCGTCCGCCCCGAGGACAAGGAGAACTTCACCGCCCTCGTGCAGGAGTTCCGCGACCAGATGGACGAGCTCGGCGCCGAGGACGACCGCCACTACGAGCTGACCGCCTTCCTGCCCGCCGGCGGCTGGCGCCTGGACGCCGGCTTCGAGCTGGACGAGCTGATGCCGAACTTCGACTTCGTCACCGTCCAGGGCTACGACTACCACGGCACCTGGGAGTCGGTCACCAACCACCAGTCCAACCTCGTCACCGACGCCCGCGACCCCGAGCCGGTCATCTCCGCCGAGCTCATCCACCAGGCCTACATCGACCGCGGGGTCGACCCGGCCAAGCTGGTCCTGGGCATCCCCTTCTACGGGCAGGGTTGGACCGGCGTGGAGCCCGGCCCCGACGGCGACGGCCTCTTCCAGCCCGCGACCGGCCCCGCGCAGGGCACCCACGGCACGGGCACCGAGGACTGGAAGGTCCTCCGCGGACTCACCGACGAGGGCTACGAGCTGTACCGCAACGACGAGGCCGGGACGGCCTGGCTCTACGACGGCCGGACCCTCTGGACCTACGACGACGAGACCGCGGTCGCCCAGAAGACCGACTGGGCCCAGGCCCAGGGCATGGGCGGCGTGATGATCTGGTCCATCGACGGCGACGACGCCGAGGGCAGCCTCATGGCGGCCATCGACGCGGCGCTGGCCGACTGACCCCTCGAACCCCCGGTCCGGCGTCCCCGGACCGGGGGTCACCGGGCACAGAGCCCCCACCCAGTGAGGCAGACACATGCGACTGAGAACCCCACGAGGCCGCGCGAGGAAGG
>NZ_JBSHDN010000296.1:0-6000 GCF_053616335.1 Nocardiopsis sp. NPDC055824 | reverse complement strand
GTCCGGGCCCGGCGTCAGGCCGGGTCCACCCGGTAGAGCGTGGTCGACCCGGACACCTCGTTGGCCACGGCCAGGA
The DNA here is from genome assembly GCF_053616335.1 of Nocardiopsis sp. NPDC055824. Lineage (NCBI taxonomy): Bacteria > Bacillati > Actinomycetota > Actinomycetes > Streptosporangiales > Nocardiopsidaceae > Nocardiopsis > Nocardiopsis sp. NPDC055824. Next base: position 5,924 of record NZ_JBSHDN010000296.1, on the reverse strand, counting down.
GGGGCACCCCCGGGACGGGCGAGTCGTCGCCCGCGATGAACGCCAGGCCCTCGGCGCCGAGGTCTCCGGCTTCCCGGGTCCCGGGCTCGGCGGAGAAGTCCCGGTTGTTGAGGTACTGCACGTGGAAGGCGGCGTTCGGGTCGGTGACGTCGTACACCATGACCCCGCCCACGCGTTCCAGGCCGATGAACGCGTACGTGCGGCCGGACACCTCGCCCAGCACGACGCCCTCCGGCTCGGGGCCCTTGTCGTCGCTGCGGCTCTCGAAGCTGTTCTCCGTGTGGTTGGAGTTGAAGAAGTCCGGCTCGGCCTCCGCGGTGATCCGCTCGAAGTCGGCACCGGAGTCGAAGAGCTGCTCCCCGTCCGCCGTCCAGATCGAGAAGGACCGGCCGCCGAACGCGTACACGTCCTCGTAGCAGGAGCCGTCCTCGCGCAGGCCGTCGGCCGCGGTGACCGTCAGCCGCCCGAGGGCGGCGTCGTCGGCCAGCCCCTCCGGCGAAGTGACGCCCAGGTCGTTGCCGTCGACGAAGTCGCGCAGGCGCGGGGAGTCCTCGCACAGCGGGGTCTCCTCGACCAGGTCGGCCAGCCTGGCCTCCTCCGAGTAGCCGTCCCGGTCCCGGGAGTCCCCCTCGTTGGCGGTGACCAGCAGGGTCCGGCCCTGCCACCGGTAGCTGTCGAAGCCGTCGGGCTGGTACATGCCGTACACCGGCCAGTTCTCGATCCGGACCGCCCCGTCGCGGTCGGACGCGTCCAGTCCGTTGCCGGGCTCCAGGTGGTCCTTGACCCCGAAGGGCACGATGTCGGTGAACTCCGCGGTGCGCAGGTCCAGGACGGCGAACGCGTTGGCCTCCTGGAGGACCACGTGCGCGCTGTAGGCGGTGTCCGCGACGATGTACTCGGGTTCGAGGTTGCGCGCCACCCGGCCGGGGGTTCCCGGCTCGCCGGTGGACAGGTCCGGCCCGAACACCCGCACGTCGGGGTGGAGCTCCCTGTCCCCGTCCCAGGCGCGGAAGTCGGCCGTGCGCACGTCGTCCTGGGTGAGGGCGGCCGGCCTGCGGTTCACCCTGATCACGCTGACGGAGCCCTCCGGGTCGACGGTGTGGGCGTCGTCGGGCTCGCCCTCGTTGGCGACCAGGAGGTGTCGGCCGTCGGGGGTGAAGGTCGCCATGTCCGGCAGGGCGCCGACCCGGACCGCGTTCAGCGCCCCGCCCCCGGTGTCGAAGAAGACCACCCAGCCGTCGTCGGTGCGGTCCGCGGCCTCGACGGCCACGGCCACGACGCCGTCGTGGACCGCCACGGAGTTGGCGACCGCACCCTCCCCGACCACCGACCCGTCCGCGGCCGCCACCCCGGCGACTCTCAGGTCGAGGAGCTTGGCGGGTGCGGACGGGTCCGAGATGTCGAGGACCTCGACCGTGGCGGCCGCGGCGTTGACCACGAACAACCGCTGGGAGCGCGGGTCGTGGGCGACGATCTCCGCGGCCGCCGCGTCGAAGGAGCCCGTGCGGTAGGTACCGACCGCGGACAGTGCGACGCCCCCGGGACCCGTTCCGGCGGAGTGCCGTTCGTCGGCGTGTACGGGGGCGGCCGTCCCGGTGAGGGCGACGGTGAGAGCCGCTGTGGCCGCCATGGTCTTGCTCATGGGTCGTTCCTGGGGGTGAGGGGGAAGGGGGCGCGGACACGCCCGCGCCGCAGCCAACCAGCTCGGAACGAGGGACAGCCGAACGGGTGGTGGCGCGAGGGTGAAGGGACCGCGCGCTCGGGGGACCAGTATCCCTGTGCGGGGTGCCGCTGTGGCCCTGTTCGGAGAACTCCTCCGAGGTCCTCGCCGGGGCCGGGCCGCGGTTCCGCCGCCGGTCCCGAGCGGCGGCGTCGGACACGAGGACGACGGTGCGGCGGCCGAGACGTCGGGCCGCTTCGAGCTCGGCGAGGGACTTGCCGGAACCCGGCGGGAGAGCGGTCCAGGCGTGCCGGAGCCCCTCCGCACGGTGGGCGCCGGCGGCGTCCGGGGCGGTGCGCCGGCAGGGGTGGAACTCGCCGGACCGGCGGGCCGCCGCGAGCGGCGTGGGTGTTTCGGACACGCGCGCACAGCAGACGGGGCGGCCGTCTCCGGAGGGGGACGGGCCCCCGGGGGATCAGTACCCGGCGGAGCGGAGCCGCTGCCAGGCGGTGACCCAGCGCCGGCGCTCACCGTCGTCGGTACCCGCGCAGGCGGTGACGAAGGCCATGAGGAACACGTATCTGGGCAGCTCGGTGCCTTCGAGGGCCTGCTGGAAGGTGGAGCTCTTGACCGCTCCCCCGCACAGGTACTCGAGTTCGAGGTAGGACCAGTCGCCCGCCCAGACGAGGTAGCGGCGCATGGTCAGCAGGAACTCGGCGGGGTTCTCGGCGTCCAGGGGGTTGGGGCGCTGTTCGTAGCCGACCAGCGCCTGCACGGGGAGGCGGCGCTCGACGGTTGCGCTGGGGGTGGACAGGACGCTGTCCAGCCATGTGGTGCGGCCGAGGGCGATGTTGGGACCGGTGGGCTCAAGGATGTTTGTGGGACTCACATCGTCTCCTTTTCACCGGTCGAAATCGACGTCATGTAGTTCTTCCGTGCGTGGTACGCCCGAGTGGCGCAAACGCGAACAAGGGGGCTGAGAGAACACCGAAGGCCGGTCTCGGGATGTTGTGGAGGGAACTCCGACGGTTCGGTTACCAGGAAATCTACCGGATGAACACGACACGCGAAAGCGCCTGGTGCCCGGGTTCCGGAGAGGCGTGGGTCTCCCTGGCCTGTGACGTGGACGCCCCGTCGCGCCCCACTGTGGAATTTTTGTGCGCAACACAGCAAATGTCATCTGACGCCCCGAGGGAAACGTCCGCAATGATGGGAAATGGTGGGAGCGGCGCGACCTGGGAAAGCATGGAAATGATCTTGCTTCCCCGAAAAGCAGGTTAACCGAATCACCAGTTTTAGCGGGACCGAAACTAGCCCTCCGGAGCCCACGCCAGGACGGTGGCGTCGTCGCTCGCCTTGCCCCGCGGGAACTCCGACCGCTCCGGATCGGCTCTTTCCAGTACGCGGACCCGGTCCACCAGGGAACGGGGTCCCTTGTCCGATACCAGGGCGAGAATCTGTCCCCAATTCAGGTCGCCGAACGTCTCGGCCACCCGGCCCGCCCCGTCGGTCATCGCCGCGAAGGAGCGTGCGGGCAGGGTTCCGGTGATCGCCTCCTCGGCGGCACGCGTGTCCGCCCCCGCCGTCCAGAAGCCGCCGGGCACGTTGCGCAGGTCCCGGATCGCGCCCCGGCGGTCCGGCTCGGCCCTCAGGTCGTCGAGCCGGGTGTCGGCGACCACGACCGCTCCGCCCGCTCCGTCCTCCACCAGCAGGACGGAGTCGGACAGCACCAGGTACTCCAGCCGCCCGCCGCCCACCCGCACCGCCACCACCGTCGCCGACGGCGTCTGCCGGTTGTCGAGGTCGCAGGTGTCCGCGTGCAGCGCCGAGGCCGTGGCGATGGCCTCGGCCAGGGAGTCGCGGAGGGGCGCCCCCGCGTCCGCTCCGGCCAGCAGGAGCGCGCCGAGCCGCCGCGTGTACCAGGCGACGCCGTGGGAGCAGCCGTCGTCCAGGCCGTCCGGGGCGGTGGCCCCGTCCAACAGCACGGCACTGGTCGCGGTGGCGGCGGCGAAGTCCTCGTTCGGCCGGCCGGGGTCTCCCGGCTCCGTGGTGATCAGGAAGGGCACCGGGGCAGTTCCTCTCCGCCGGGCGGCGCCTGCGCACGGCTGCCCGTCATCTTCCCGCCCGGGCGGCGTTCACGCCGGACCGCCGCCCGGAACGCGCACAGGGCGCGTCGGCCGGAGCACCCCTGCCGGACGCCGCGGGGGCCCCGGCGCCCGCCCCGGCGCCCGGCGCCGGGGCGGAGCACCCCGGCTCCGGAAGGGGTCAGCGGACGAGGACGGAGGTGTGCACGTCGATGTTCCCGCTCTCCCAGAGCCAGTCCATCGCGGCCAGGCTCACCCGCGCGCACCCCTTGGAGGCGGGCTGCGCGGGAACGCTCGGGTATCCGTGGACGGCGATGCCGCCGTTGAAGTACTTGGGTCGGTAGAGGGCGCCGTAGGGGCCGGGGTCCCAGGCATCCACGTCACGGAAGACGGTGTAGGTGCCGGTGGGGGTGGTGGCGATCCGCTCGCTGCCGTCCGAGCCCTCGTAGGGCTGGCCGGAGCCGGTGGAGGTGTTGACGACGCGCTCGACCTCGCCGTCGGAGACCACCAGGAGCAGCTGCCTCTCCAGGTCGATCTCCAGCAGGTCGCCGGAGGTGGTCGTGGCGGAGGGGAGCACGCCCTCGTCGAGCGCTGCGCGGGTGGCGGGGCCGACCACGCCGTCGCGATCGAGGCCGGCGGCCTTCTGGAGGGCCACGACCGCCTGGTCCGTGTGGAAGCCGAACTGGCCGTCCACGCCGTCGATCCAGTAGCCCAGCTCGGTGAGCCGCTCCTGGAGGGCGGTCACCTCCGGTCCCGTGCTGCCCTGGCGCAGCTCCGGTCCGGAGGCGGCGGGGCCGGGGGCGGCGGAGGCGGACGCCGGGGGCGCGAGCACGGCGGCGCCCAGGAGGAGGGCGCACGCCGCGGCCAGGACCGCGACCATCGAGCGGACGGACCGTGTCCGGGCGGGCGGGGGAAGCGTGAGGAGTGAGGGGGGAGTTGCCATACGTCACCTGTACCCACGAAAACGCCGGCTCTCCCCGATTCCACGTACCTGTGGACGGCTCCCGCGCGTCGTGGCACGTCACGCGCGTGCTCCCTTTTTCCGGCCCCCGTCCCGGCCCCGGGGACGCCGGCCACGGCCCCGCCTCCCGGGCCGCGGCACGGTCCCCCGCACCCCCGCCACGACCCGTGCGGGCTCAGCCCCGGCGCGTCCGGGCGTGCAGGGAGGAGGCCACCTGGACCAGAGCGCGGCACCGGGCGAACTCCACGGCGGTGAACGGCACCCCGTTCCGGCGGACGGTGAGCACGCCCCCGTCCGGTGCGGGCAGGGTCATGGAGGCGCCCGAGAGGTCCTCCCTCCCGAGCCCGGCGGGAGGGCTGTCGGCGTGCTCCACCTCGTGGGCCGCCGTGAGCGCGAGCAGGGAGCGCTCCAGGGTGGCCGCCCCGGCGATCAGCGCGCTGACCAGGGCGAGGGTGCGGCTGGTGGTGTCGCTGAGTTCGTGGACGTCGGCGGGCCGTACGAGCGCGTCCCGGCCGCCCGCCTCGCGCACGGCGGTGTGCAGCGCCTCCTCCCCCACGTGCGCGGGGGCGCTGACGAAGAACTCGTCCACGGCGTCGGTCCCGGCGGGGTGCACCTGCATCAGCCGGATGTCGACCCCCAGGGCCGCGAACCGGGCGGTGAGCGCCGCCAGGCCGCCGGGCACGTCGGCGACGGTCACCCTCACCCCCCACAACCGGTCGTCGGCCGGGTCGTGCGCGGCGTACGGCGCGGTCCCCGCCGCGTCCCCCGCCCCGCTCCCGGCCGCGTCCGCGCGCGGTCCGCGGCGCCGGGGCGCGTGCGCGGCTCGGTGCCGGTGCCAGCGGTGCAGCGCGGAGACCGCGAGGAGGAGCACCCCCACGCCGATCAGCGTGCGGACACCTCCGTCGCTGTGTCCGAGGGAGAGCACCACGACGTGCGACGCCCCCGCCGCGAGGAGCAGTGCGCCCAGGTCGAGTGCCTCGCGGCCGAGGAAGCCGTGGCGGTGGTCGTTGTTCCCGTGGTCACCATCGGAGACGTCCATGGACCCGAAGGTGCCCGGCGGACGTTGCGCCCGTTCGTCACTCCGTGACGACGAGGTAACGACTCGGAGTGACGTCCGTCACGGAGCGGAGTCGCCGCCCGCGGTCCGACCGGCCGCCGCCGTCCCCGCCCGCGGCGGCCCCCGCACCGGAGGGGCCGCCGCGGGTCCGGTCCGCGCGGG
>NZ_JBSHDN010000295.1:0-6005 GCF_053616335.1 Nocardiopsis sp. NPDC055824 | reverse complement strand
GCGCTCACGCGCCCTCCCCCTCGTCGCGGATCGTGCCGGATGCGGCGACCGGGGCCCGCCCTCCGCCGCCCTCCCCTGCCGGGGGCGCGTGCGGGCGTCGAACCCCGGCCGGCGGGTACGGGGACCGCCGGGGGCGGGCCCCGCCCCGTACCGGCCGCGCCTGCGGTCGGCGCGTCAGGCGGTCTTGACCACCAGGTCGACCTCGATGTTGCCGCGCGTGGCGCGGGAGTAGGGGCACATCTGGTGGGCGGCCTCGACGAGCTCCTCGGCCTTGGCCTGCTCCACGCCGGGGATGGTGACGGTGAGCTGCACGGCGATGTCCAGGCCCTCGTCGGACTTGCCGAGCGTCACCCGGGCCTCGATGAACGAGCCCTCGACGTCGGTCTTGGACTGGCGGGCCACGTTCTTGAGCGCACCGTGGAAGCAGGCGCCGTAGCCGACGGCGAAGAGCTGCTCGGGGTTGGTGCCGAGGCCGTCGTCGCCGCCCACGCCCTTGGGCACGGACAGGTCGACCGCGAGGCGCCCGTCGTCGGTCTTCCCGCTGCCCTTGCGGCCCTCGCCGGTGACGGTGGCGTTGGTGGTGTACATGGCCTTGTATGCCATTGCTTGCCTCTCTCCCGGCTCCGCACGCGCGGAGCCAACAGTGGTGGGTTTCTTCCGGTGCGTGGTCAGGTTCCGGGCGCTTCGGCCGTGTCGCACGGGGCGCGCCTGCTCGCGGCCGTCTCCACCGAGAAGGTGAGGCGGCCGAGCGCGTCCCGCAGCTCGCGGGCCTGGGCGGCCGTCAGGTCCGTGGCGCAGACCAGCCGGCCGGGGATGTCCGTCGCCCGCTCCCTCAGGGCGAGGCCCCGCGGGGTGGCGGTGACGCGGACGACGCGCTCGTCGGTGGTGCTGCGCTCCCGGGTCAGGAGCCCGGAGGCCTCCAGCCTGCGCAGCAGGGGGGAGAGCGTGCCCGAGTCCAGGTGCAGGGCGCGGCTGAGCTCCTTGACCGTGAGCGTTCCGCGTTCCCACAGGACGATCATCACCAGGTACTGGGGGTAGGTGAGTCCCAGGTCCCCCAGCAGTTCCCGGTACAGCCCGGTCAGGGCCCGGGAGGCGGTGTAGAGGGAGAAGCACAGCTGGTTGTCCAGCGCGAGGGGGTCGCCCTCGTCGGGATGCGCCACGGTGTTCCCTCCTGCCTCGCGGGCCCCGCGCCTGCGGGCTTGCCGGTGGCACCACCGTAGCAGAATTCAGTTGCACACAACATGGTTGACCACAACTTTTTGTGCGGCGCGCTGTCCGCGCCCCGCGGCGGGGCGCGGACAGCGGGGTGTCACAGGAAGCGGACCCCCTGGGCCAGGGGCAGCTCTCCGCCGTAGTTCACGGTGTTCGTCGCCCGGCGCATGTACGCCTTCCAGGAGTCCGAGCCCGACTCGCGGCCGCCACCGGTGTCCTTCTCACCGCCGAAGGCGCCGCCGATCTCCGCGCCGGAGGTGCCGATGTTGACGTTGACGATCCCGCAGTCGGACCCCGCCGCCGACAGGAACCGCTCGGCCTCGGCCTGGTCCTGGGTGAAGATCGCCGACGACAGCCCCTGGGGCACGCCGTTGTGCAGCTCGACCGCCTCCTCCAGCGTGCTGTAGGCCAGCACGTACAGGACGGGCGCGAAGGTCTCCTCCCGCACCACCTCGGTCTGCGCCGGCATGCGCACCACCGCGGGCTCCACGTAGTAGGCGTCCGCGGCGGCCTCCTCCCACCTGCGGGCGCCGCCCACCAGCACCTCGCCCCCGTCGGCCTGCGCGCGCTCCAGCGCGGCCCGCATCGCGGTGTGGGAGCGCTCGCCGATCAGGGGACCCACCAGGGTCGACTCCTCGAAGGGGTCCCCGATGCGGTCGCGCAGCTGCTTGTAGGCGTCCACGACCCGCCGGGCGACCTCGTCGGCCACGTCCTCGTGCACGATGAGCCGCCGCAGGCTCGTGCACCGCTGCCCCGCCGTCCCCGCCGCGGCGAACACGCTCCCGCGCACCACCAGGTCCAGGTCGGCGGACGGGGCGACCACGGCCGCGTTGTTGCCGCCCAGCTCCAGCAGGTAGCGGCCCATCCGCGCGGCCACACGCGGCGCGACGGCGCGGCCCATCGCCGTCGACCCGGTCGCCGACAGCAGCGCCACCCGCCCGTCCTCCACCAGGGCCTCACCGACCTCGCGGTCCCCCAGCACCAGCCGGTGGACGTCGGCGGGCGCGCCCACGTCCTCCGCCGCCCTCATCAGGAGCCCGTGGCAGGCGAGCGCGGTGAGCGGGGTCAGCTCCGAGGGCTTCCACACCACCGTGTCGCCGCACACCAGCGCCACACAGGTGTTCCACGACCACACGGCCACCGGGAAGTTGAACGCCGTGATCACACCGACCACGCCCAGGGGGTGCCAGGTCTCCATCAGGCGGTGGCCGGGCCGCTCCGAGGGCATGGTGCGGCCGTACAGCTGCCGGGACAGGCCCACCGCGAGGTCGCAGATGTCGATCATCTCCTGGACCTCGCCCAGGGCCTCGGAGTGGATCTTGCCCGCCTCCACGGTCACCAGCGCGGCCAGGTCCGCCTTGTGCTCGCGCAGGAGCTCGCCCAGCCGGTGCACGAGCCGGCCCCGCACGGGCGCCGGGGTGTCCCGCCACTGCGACGTGAAGGCCTCGTGGGCGGCGGTGACGGCCCGCTCGGCGGAGGCGGCGGTGTCGAACTCGACGGGGAAGAGGATCTGTCCGGTGATCGGCGTCCTCGCCACCCCGGCGGCCCCGACCGGCTCGCGCAGCCGCTCGACGCCGCACCGTCCCAGGGCGTCCCTCGCGCGCTCGGCGAGTCGCTCGGTGTCGGGGAGGGCGGAAGTGTCCATGTGTTTCTCTCTCCGTTGAGAGGGCCTGCGGTCACCACACACCCTGCCAAGTCCGAGCCGCCCGGTCCAGCCCCCGGGACCTGTTCCGGGACGCGCCGCACACCCCTGCCACAGCGGGGTTCGGGCGACGTTAGACTCGGCTGGCTCCACCCCCCGGATCCCCGCACACGCCAGCCCCGCCTTCCGACAGACAGCGACCCCGTGCACCACGACACCACGCCCGAAGAGGACCGCGCCGGGCTCCCCGAGCCCCGCCGCATCCTGGCCCGTTCCGGTTTCGGCGCAGCCGAACCCCTGTTCAGCGCCGACCTGCGCGCCGCCACCGACCTCGCCCAGGCCCGCGAGGCGGTCTCCGCACACGCCTCCCGCCTGTGGACCGAGGCCACACGCACCGACGTCGACGGCCCCGACGACCGCCCCCCGTACTGGGCACGGCTGGTGCTCGCCGCCCGCCTGCGCACCTGGAGACCGGGGTTCGCACTCTCCGAGGCCGAGCGCGCCGACCTGCTGCACCTGCTGGAGACCGGCTCGCGCGGGATCACCGACCTCGACTTCCCTCCGGGCGAGCGGTGGATCCGGATCGTCGTGACCGGTTTCGACCCCTTCCGCCTGGACGAGGACCCGGGGTGCTCCAACCCGTCGGGGGCCGCGGCCCTGGACCTCAACGGATGGACCTTCCCCGTGGGCGGGCGCACCGCCGTGGTGCGCACCGCCGTGTTCCCCGTGCGGTGGGCGGACTTCGACGCCGGCCTGGTGGAGGAGGCCCTGGCCGACCAGCACGGGCGCGCCGACGCCGTGGTCACCCTCAGCCGGGGGCGCCCCGGGCGGTTCGACATCGAGGAGTGGAACGGGATCTGGCGCGGAGGGGGGCCGGACAACGTCCGCGAGGTCCGCACCGGCCGCGCCCCGGTGCCCGGCCCCGACGCGCCGGAGTGGACGCGCTCGTCGCTCCCCGGCGCCAGGATCGCGGAGGCCACCGCGGGACGCCCCTACCCGGTGGTGGTCAACGCCGCGGTCACCGAGGTCCCCGCCGGGGCCGACGAGCAGCGGGAGCGGCCCGACGGCCCCAGCGAGGGCTCCGCCGCGCGCCGCGGGGGCGGCGGGAACTACCTCTCCAACGAGATCGCCTACCGCAACACCCTGCTCCGGGACCGCTCCGGGTGGGAGGTCCCGGCCGGGCACGTCCACCTGCCCAAGGTCGCGGGCCCGGGCGAGAACGCCGCGGTCCTGGCCCAGGTGCGCGAGATCGTGCGCACCGTGGCCGAGGCCGCGGGGGCCTCTCCCCCGACGGCCTGAGGGGTCGGCCGACGGGGCCGCGGAGGCGTTCACGGTCCCGTTCGGCCTGGTGAGTGCATCGAATTGGCCAATTCGGCACCCAGAGTGCTCCAGGAGACGCGCGGTGGTCCTCCCCCGGCCGGGCGCTTCGATATGGTCCCCCCGTGGCTGTCACCTCACTGCGACGAAATCTCTCTGTCAGCGCTGCCCTGGGCCTGCTCCTGGTCCCGGGCTGCCATGCCGCGGACCAGGCGCTCCCGTACGCCGAGGCGGTCCGCACCCCGGTCGACGAGATGCCCGGCCTGGAGTCGGAGACCCTGTCGGTGACCACCGACCACAGTGTGGTGAGTTACCGGTATCCGCTGCTGGGCGGCGCGCCCGCGCTCATGACCGAACTCCGCACCTCCATGGCCGAGCGGCAGACGGCCTTCCTGGAGGAGCTTCCCGGGGGCGGCACCCCGGAACTGCACCAGGACGTGGCCCTGCTGGCCGCCTCCTCCGAGGTCGTCGGGGTGCGGCTCACCGCGGCCGCCTCCGCGGGGACCAACGACACCTTCGACGCGCGCAGCCTGTGGTACGACGTCGCCGGGGAGAGGGTCCTGCCCTGGACCTCGCTCTTTCGCGACGAGGCCGCCATCGAGCAGGCGCACCTGGAGGTGGCCGGGATCCTGGAGGACAGCTACCACCTCCCGGTCCAGGAGATGCCGGGCCTGGTCGGCGAGGTCGCCGCCCGGGCCGCGCAGAACGGGGAGGAGGGCGAGGAGGGCGCCGACACCGCCGCCGCCGATGGCGGCGCCCCGTCCCCCGGGGACGCCCGGGACGGGGGGCCGGACGGGGGCGGCGAGCCCCTGGACCTGACCGACCCGGAGCAGGCCGCGGAGGCCGCCGAGCGCTGGTCGGGCTCCCCTCTGGAGGACCTGGCGTTCAGCACCGCGGGCGGCCTGGCCGTCCGCATGGAGGCGGCCGACGTGCCGGGCGCGGGCCGTGTCGACGAGGTGCTGCTGCCGGTGGAGCCCGGGGACGCCGAGGAGCTGCTGTCCGAGCTGGGCTACCACGCCCGCGAGGCCGCGCTGGGCCGGAACACCGCCGACGAGGACTTCCCCCTGGGCGGGGGGCTGAGCGCCCGGGCCGGCGCCCTGGACTGCGAGCGCCTCAAGTGCGTGGCCCTGACCTTCGACGACGGGCCCGGCGAGCACACCGACGAACTCCTGGACATCCTCGCCGAGTACGACGCCCGAGCCACCTTCTACGTGCTGGGGTCCCTGGTGGGCGAGTTCCCCGAGCCCCTGGAGCGCATGGCGGCGGAGGGGCACGAGCTCGGCAACCACACCTGGAAGCACGACGACCTCGCGGGCATGTCGGGCGAGGCGGTGCGGCGGGACATCGAACGCACCAACCAGGCCGTGAAGGAGGTGATCGGCTCCGACCCGCCGACCATCCGCCCGCCCTACGGGTCGCTCAACGGCACGGTGCGCGAGGCCGTCGACCAGCCGCTCATCCTGTGGGACGTGGACACCCTGGACTGGCAGAGCCGCGACACCGGCGCGATCAGCGAGCACGCGCTGGAGCACTCCGTGCCCGGCAGCGTCGTCCTCTTCCACGACATCCACGAGACGTCGGTGCGGGCCATCCCGGACGTGCTCTCGGGGCTGCACCGGGAGGGCTACCACTTCGTGACGGTCACCGACATCTTCGGCGCGGACGCGCTCACCGCGGGCAAGGTGTACACCGACGCCCAGCCCGCCGGACAGGACGGCGGGGACGGGGACGGAGAGGGCGGGGACGGGAACGGAGAGGGCGGCGGCGGGGACTGATCCCGGGGATCGCATCCGCGGCCCGGTCCGGGCTCCCACGGGGGCCCCGGTCCGGGCCG
>NZ_JBSHDN010000294.1:0-6020 GCF_053616335.1 Nocardiopsis sp. NPDC055824 | reverse complement strand
CGGCGGGGTCCTCGGGGTGAGGGGCCGACGGGGCGCCGACCGCGGGGGGCGTCAGCCCCCGAGGGCCTCCCGCAGCAGCGGGACGACCCCTTCCAGGGCGTGGGTGACGCCCAGGGTCGAGCCGCTGGAGAAGGCGTTGGCCAGCTCCGGGTCGTCCATGATCAGCAGGCGGCCGTCCTCGGCGGACGGGATGCCCTGGAGCACCGGGTCCTCCTCCAGGAAGCGGGTGGTCTCCTCGTCGCCGATGGGGAAGACGACGGTCAGGTCCGCGTCCAGGACCTCCACCAGCTCCGGGCTCAGGTCCACGTAGAACGCGCCCTCGGCCATCTCGGTGATCTCGGGCTTGTTCTCGAAGCCCAGGTCCTCCAGCAGGTCGACCCGCGCGTCCCCGGGGACGTAGGCGCCGTACTGCCCGTCGAAGTAGGCGCCGACCGCGATGGTCGTGCCCTCGAAGTCGGGGTTGTCCTCGCGCGCCTGCGCGAAGCGGCCCTCCAGCTCCCCGATGAGCTCCTCGCCCCGAGCGTCCTCGCCGAGCACCCGGGCGACCTGGCGGGTCTGCTCCTGCCAGGTGGTGCCGTAGGTGACCTCGACGCCGGGCGGCGGGCCGACCACGGGAGCGACGGGGGAGAGCAGGTCGTGGCGCTCCTGGGTGTGGTCGGAGCGGGTGTCGAGGACGACGTCGGGCTCCAGGGAGGCGACCGCCTCCAGGTTCGGCTCCATGGTGCCGATCTGCACCGGCTCCTCGTCGAACAGGTCGGCGGCCCAGGGGCCCACGCCGGCGCCGCCGTAGCCCTGCCAGTCGGCCACGCCGACGGGCTGGACGCCCAGGGCCAGCGCCGTCTCGGCGTCGGACCAGCCGAGGGCGGCGACGTTGGCCGGCCGGTCCTCGATCTCCACGTCGCCGAACAGGGTCTCGACGGTGACGGGGAAGCCCTCCGCGGCCTCGCCCGTCCCCTCCTGTCCGGCGTCGGAGGTCTGGCCGCCGCAGGCGGCGAGCATCAGGATGGACAGCGCACCGGCGGCGATCGTGCCGCCGCGGGTCAGCGGACCGCGGTTCATGGGGCCTCATTCGGTCGAGGAGATGAGCTTAGGCTCACCTAAGCAAGTCTCATGGTGGAGCAGGCGGAGCCGATGCGCAAACCGGACATCCCGGGTGGGGGCAGGTGTGGTCCGCGGAGGACGCCGACGGCGCGGGGGTGTCGGCGCCGCCGGAGGCCTCCGTGCCGCGCGCCGGGTGACGGGGTTCACGTCCCCCGGCCGCGGGGACGGGTCAGGCGTAGGCCTCGGCGCCCGCGCGCCAGTACCCGATGAACGCGATGTCCTCCTTGGCCACGCCCCTCTCCTTCACCAGGAACCGGCGCAGCCCGGTGGGGAGCCCGTTCTCGCCCGCCACGAAGCAGTAGGGGCGGCCCTCCGGCAGCGCGGCCCCGCTCACCGTCTCCAGCGCCAGCTGCCCGGGGACCGTGTGCGCGCCGTCGCGCGCCAGCCAGCGCACCTCCACCCCGGCGGGGGCGTCGACCTCGCGGACGTCGGCCGAGGAGGGCACCTCCAGGAACGCCAGCCCGCGCAGGTCGCGCGGGGACTGCTCCAGGATCGAGAGGATCGCGGGCACCGCGCTCTCGTCGCCGACCAGCAGGTGCCAGTCGGCGTCCTCGGGCGGCAGGTGGTAGATGCCCTCCGCCAGCAGCCCCAGCTCGTCCCCGGGCCGCGCGCCCAGGGCCCAGGCGGACGCGGGCCCCTCGTCCCCGTGGGCGACGAACTCGATGTCCATCTCCAGGGCCTCGGGGTCGAACCGGCGGGCGGTGTAGTTGCGCACGTGGGGCCGGCGCTCCTCGGGCATCGCGCGGAACTCGGCCACCCAGCCGTCGTCGGCGGAGGCGTAGGGCAGGTGCAGCCGCTCCTGGCCCGGCCGCGCGAAGAAGATCCGCGTGCACTGGTCCAGGCCCATGAACTCGAACCCGGCCAGCTCCTCGCCCCCGACCGTCACCGTGACGAAGTTGTCGGTGGTCCGCTCGGTGCGCACCACCCTGACCCGGACCATGCTCCGTCGACTCGGATACCTGATGCGCAACGGAAAGGCCTCTCGTTCGGGGTGCGGGGTTCGCCGGGCGCGCCCGGTCCGGGCCGCTGCGGGGATTCCGGCGGCGGACGGGGTCGCCGTCACGGCGGGCGAAGGTTAGCCTAACCAAGGTTGGGTGTGCCCGGGCGGCCGGGGTCGTGTTCGGCGAGGGCGCCCGGCCTGACTAGCCTGGCCAGGCCACGACACAGCAGGGGGAACAGGACATCGGATGAGTACACGTCTGCACGGGGTCGCGCACCCCGAAGAGAGAGGAAGTACCTGGTGAGCGCCTCCACCAGCACGGTCGGCGCCCCCGACACCGCTCCTCCCGCCGCTCCGGAGGCCCCCGCCCCGCGGCCCCTCGCCGACGGGACGCCCGGGAACGCGCCGGCCCTGCGCCGGCGCACCCTGCGGCGCAACCGCCGCCACGTCTCCCTGGGTGTGGTCCTCCTCTCCCTGCACCAGGTCGCCGAGGCCCTCGTCCCCGTCGCGATCGGCCTGACCATCGACCTGGCGGTCGACACCGGGGACGTCACCGCCCTGGCCTACTGCGTCGCGGGCATCGCCCTGCTCTTCACCGTCCTGGCCTTCGCCTACCGCACCGGGGCGCGCTTCACCCTGCGGGCGGTCGAGAACGAGGCCCACCTGCTCCGGGTCGAGGCCGCGCGCCGCGCCCTCGACCCGCGCGGCGAGCGCAGCGGGCTGCGCGCGGGCGAGGTCCTGTCCGTGGCCACCTCCGACGCCGAGCAGGCGGCCGTGTACGTGCGCGCCTGGTCGGCGGCGATCGCCGTCACGGTCGCGATCGTCGTCACCACCGTCGCCCTGCTGGCGGTCGACGTCCCGCTCGGCCTCGGCGTGCTCGTCGGCGTCCCCCTGCTCATGCTGCTCCTGCGCGTCCCCGCGGCCCACATCACGCGGCGCAGCGAGGCCAAGCAGGCCACGGCCGCCGGAGCGACCGCCCTGGCCACCGACCTGGTCACCGGGCTGCGCGTCCTCATGGGGATCGGCGCCCGCCACAACGCCGCCCTCCGCTACCGCTCCGCCAGCGCCCGGGCCCTGGACGCCTCGGTCGGCGCCGCGGCCAGCAGCGGTGTCTACCGGGGCCTGGTCACCGCGGCCGGCGCCGTGTTCCTCGCCTGCGTCGCGGGCGCGGCCGGGTGGATGGCGCTGGAGGGCCGGCTCACCGTCGGCGAACTCGTCATCGTCATCGGCCTGGCCCAGTTCCTCTCCGAGCCGGTGCAGGGCCTGGGCATGGTCGGGCAGCTCTTCGCCACGGCCCGCGCCTCCGCCGACCGGTTGGTCAGACTGCTCAACGCGCCCGACGCCGTCACCCCCGGGGACCGCTCCCCGGGCGGGAACGCGCTCGTCGAGCTGGCCGGGGTCTCCCACCGCACACTGGACGACGTCGACCTGAGGCTCGCCCCCGGCGAGTTCGTCGGCGTGCTCGCCACCGACCCGCGCGACGCCGAGGCACTGCTGGAACTGCTCTCGGGCAGGGCCGGCACGGAGGGCGTGGAGGGTTCCGTCACCGTGGGCGGGGTGCCCGTCGGCGAACTGGACCTGGACGCCCTGCGGGCCGCGGTCCTGGTGGAGGAGCACGGCTCGGCCCTGTTCGAGGGCACCCTGCGCTCCAACCTGGTCACCGGCCCCGGCACGGACGAGGAGCGGCTGCTCGACGCCCTGCGCGCGGCCTCCGCCGAGGACCTGGTCCTCGGCCACCCCGACGGCCTGGACCGCCCCGTCTCCGACCAGGCCGCCAACCTGTCCGGCGGACAGCGCCAGCGCGTGGCCCTGGCCCGCGCCCTGGCAGCCGACCCTCCCGTGCTCGTCCTGCACGACCCCACCACGGCGGTGGACGCGGTCACCGAGGAGGCCATCGCGCGCGGCGTCGCCGCCGCACGGAGCGGGCGCGCCGCACCCGGGGCGACCCTGGTCGTGGCCGCGAGCCCCGCCCTGCTCTCCCGCGCCGACCGGGTCGTCGTGCTCGTCGGCGGCCGGGTCCACAGCACCGGAACACACGCACGACTGGTCGAGGAAGACCGGCACTACGGCGAGGCGGTGCTCCGATGAGCGCGACCACTTCCACGGGCGCGACGGACACGCCGCCCGCCGAGGACCCGGCGGGCGGGGAGCTGCTCCCCACCGCCGGCGCACGCAGGACCTGGGCCGTGCTCGGGGAGGGGGTGCGCGCCACCGGATGGGCCACCCCCCTCGCCCTGCTGACCGTGCTCGCGGGCAGCGGCGCCGGACTGGTCGCCCCCTGGGTGCTGGGCGGCATGGTCGACGACATCTCCGCCGGGGCGGACCTGGACGCCGTCCTGCGCTCGGCCGGGCTGATCGCCGCCGCCGCGGTGGTGGGCGGGCTGCTCGTGGGCCTGGGCGCGTGGCTGGTCAGCAGGGTCGGCGAGACCGTCCTGGCGCGGCTGCGCGAGCGGGTCATGGACCGGGTGCTGCACATGCCCGCCACACGGCTCGAGAGGGTCCGCATCGGCGACCTGCTCTCCCGGGTCGGGGACGACGTCGCAGTGGTCACCGCCAGCATCGCGCGCACCGGCCCCGACGTGGTGATCGCCCTGGCCACGGTGGTGCTCACCGCCGCGGGCATGACCGCCCTGGACTGGCGCCTGGGCCTGGCCGGGCTCTGCGCGCTGCCCGTGTACGCCATGGCCCTGCGCTGGTACCTGCCGCGCTCGGGCTCCTACTACGCCCGTGAGCGGATCGCCATGGGCGAGCGCTCGCACGCGATGATGGGCGCCCTGCGCGGGCGCGGCGCCGTGCGCGCGTACCGCCTGGAGGACGAGCACGAGGAACGGGTCGCCCGGCGGTCCCGTGCGGCCAGGGACATCACCGTCGAGGTGTTCCGCCTGTTCACCCGCTTCGGGTCGCGCCTCAACGGGGCCGAGTGCGTGGGGCTGACCGCCGTCCTGGTCACGGGGTTCTGGCTGGTGCGCGGCGACCTCGCCACGGTCGGCATGGTCACGGCGGCGGCCCTGTACTTCCACCGCCTGTTCGGGCCGATGATCTTCCTCGTCATGAACTTCAACGAGGTCCAGTCCGCCGGGGCCAGCCTGGCCCGGCTCGCCGGTGTCGTCGACCTGCCGCAGGAGCGCGACCCGGGCGCCGAGGAGGGGCCCGCGGGCTCCACCGTGCGCGTCGAGGGCGTCACCCACTCCTACGGGAACGGCGCCCCACCCGCCCTGGAGGACGTGACCCTGGAGGTCGCGGCCGGTGAGCGCGTGGCCCTCGTGGGGGCCAGCGGCGCGGGCAAGACCACGCTGGCCGCCCTCGTGAGCGGGCTGCGCACGCCCGGCCGGGGGACGGTGTACCTGGGCGGCGTCCCCCTCGACGAGCTCGGGGAGCGCCGGGTGCGCGAGCACGTCTACCTGGTCAGCCAGGAGACCCACGTGTTCGCGGGAACCCTCCTGGAGGACCTGCGCCTGGCGCGCGCCGATGCGCAGCCGGCCGACGCGGAGCGGGCCCTGGAGGCGGTCGGCGCCCTGGAGTGGGTGCGCGCCCTGCCCGAGGGGCTGGACACGGTCGTGGGCGAGGGCGGCCACCCCCTGACCGCCGAGCAGGCCCAGCACCTGGCGCTGGCCCGCCTGGTCCTGGCCGACCCGGACGTCGCCGTCCTGGACGAGGCCACGGCCGAGGCGGGCAGCTCCGGGGCGCGGCGCCTGGAGCGGGCCGCCGTCGCGGCCACCGCGGGCCGCACCACCCTCGTCGTGGCGCACCGGCTCACCCAGGCCGAGGCCGCCGACCGGGTGGTGGTGATGGACCGGGGGCGGATCGTGGAGCAGGGGCCGCACGCCGAGCTGGTCGCCGCCGGGGGCCGCTACGCGGCGCTCTGGCGCAGCTGGCAGGGCGCCCCGGGGCCGCACACGGCCGCACCCTCCGTGTAGGGCCCCCTCGGGGGCTCGCGGGCGGCCGCGGGCCGGAAAAGCGCGGGGAACACCTCCTGGCC
>NZ_JBSHDN010000293.1:0-6035 GCF_053616335.1 Nocardiopsis sp. NPDC055824 | reverse complement strand
GCCCGGGCCCGCCGCCCCTTCGCGTGAACGGCGCCGTCAGTCCTCGCGGAGCACGTCGATCGCCGCTTCGAGGTCGGCGGGGTAGGTGCTGGAGAACTCCACCGGGCGGTGCTCGGTGGGGTGCTCGAAGCCCAGCCGGACGGCGTGCAGCCACTGCCGCCGCACGCCCAGCCGCTCGGCCAGGGTGGGGTCGGCCCCGTAGAGCGTGTCGCCCACGCACGGGTGGCGCAGCGCGGCCATGTGCACCCGGATCTGGTGGGTGCGGCCCGTCTCCAGCCGGATCTCCAGGAGACTGGCGGCCCGGAAGGCCTCCTGCGTGTCGTAGTGCGTCACCGACGCACGGCCGCCCGCGACCACGGCCCAGCGGCCGTCGCCGGCGGGGTGCCGGTCGATGGGCGCGTCCACCGTGCCGCGGAGCGGGTCGGGGTGCCCCTGCACCAGCGTGTGGTAGCGCTTGTCCACGGTGCGCTCCTTGAACGCCCGCTTGAGCACGCTGTAGGCGGTCTCGCTCTTGGCGACCACCATGAGGCCGGTGGTGTTGGCGTCCAGCCGGTGGACGATGCCCTGGCGCTCGGCGGCGCCGCTGGTCGCCAGCTGCACGCCGGAGGCCAGCAGGCCCTCCAGCACGCTGGGCCCGGTCCAGCCGACCGTCGGGTGGGCGACCACGCCGACGGGCTTGTCCACCACGATGATGTCGGTGTCCTCGTGCACGATCCGCATGCCGGGGACGGCCTCGGGGCGCGGCACGGGCGCCGTGGGCGGCGGCGGGAGGGTGATCTCCAGCCAGGCCCCGGCCTGGACCCGGTCGGACTTGCCCGCCTCGGACCCGTCGACCAGGACGCTGCCGTCGAGGATGAGTTCGGCGGCCCGTGTGCGGGACAGGCCGAACAGGCGGGCGATGGCCGCGTCGAGCCGGTCGCCCTCCAGGCCGTCGGGCACGGGCAGGCTGCGTGTGTCGCTCACTGGCCCTTCCCTTCGGTGGTGTCGTCCGGGTGGGGCCCGGAACCCTTGTCGTCCTTCTTCGAGGACTCCTCCTCGACGACGCTGCCGTCCAGGTTGAGGCCCTTGAAGGTCAGCGCCACCACCAGGCACGCCCCGACGACCACGCACGAGTCGGCGATGTTGAAGACCGGGAAGTTCCCGACGCTGATGAAGTCGACGACCGCGCCGTGGAAGGGCGCCGGCTCCCGGAAGTACCGGTCCACGAGGTTCCCCGCGGCGCCGCCCATCATCAGGCCGAGCGTCACTCCCCACCAGACGCTGCGGACCCGCAGCCCCATGTACCCGATGGCGATGACCACGAGGCTGGCGATGCAGGTGAACACCCAGGTGAAGTCGGTGCCCATGGAGAACGCGGCGCCGGTGTTGTACACCAGCGTGAACTGGAGGAGGCTGCCGACGACGTCGACGCGCTCGCCCTGGGAGAAGGTCGCCAGGACCCACTCCTTGGTGAGGAAGTCGGCGACGATCGCGGCGGCTGCGACCAGCAGCAGGAGAAGGTACCTGCGCGGGCGCGCACCGGTCGTGTCGGACGTGGTCATGTTGCTGTCCCCGGAGGGCTCTACCTCAGTCAGCGACGCTCCTCGCGCTGTTTGCAGGTGACGCACAGGGTGGCGCGCGGAAAGGCCTCAAGTCGCGCCTTCCCGATGGCCAGGCTGCATGACTCACAGACCCCGTATGTTCCCGCGTCCATCCGTTCGATCGCCCGCTCGCTCTTGGAGAGCAGGTCACGAGTATTGTAGGCCAACGCCAGATCATGTTCGCGCTGGAAGGTCTTCGCCCCGGCGTCCGCGGGGTCGTCCCCGGCGCCGTCCACCGGGTCGGTGAGCCGGTCGGCGAGCGCGTCCTCCGCCTCGCGGATCTCCCGCCGCGCGACCGCGATCTCCTCCTCCAGCCTTCGCCGGATCCCGGTCAGCTCCTCCGTGGTCCAGGGGTCCTCCCCCGGCAGGACCGGCAGCATGGAGGCTTCGGTGGCCTTCATCGCATTCCCCTCCCAGATGGTTCGGCACACCCCGGACCTCGCCGACCTGCGGGTCCTCCCCCGGGCGGTGCCGTGATCGGTGCCGCGAAGCCTAGGCAATCCCACGGTGCAAGGCAATGATCGGGACGGTGCGCCGCTGCGGCGGCCCCCGCCCGGCGCGACAGGGGCGGCGGGCCCTACTCCGCGGCCGCGAAACCGCCGTAGTCCTCGGCCAGCGCGGCCAGGTGCGGCTCGTCGAAGACGGCCGGCCCGCCGTGGGGGCCGGTCAGCACCTCGATCACCCAGTCCGCGTCCTCGGCGTCGTCCTCGCCCGCGAGCATGTCCCGGTGCACGCGGCACGGCTCGTAGCCCTGCTCCAGGAGCTGCTCCGCCAGCTCCACCGCGTCGTCCCGGTCGGACAGGGTCACGAGGACCGCACCCCTCACGTCCTCCGCCACAGCGGCCCCCTCCGTCACAAGAGCGCACGGCGGAAGCGCCGCGCTGCGTTATCCTGGCTCCAGGTGTCGATGGGGACGAGTAGCGCTGGCCCCGACCGGACGGATCACAGCCTAGAAGGCCTGGCCCGCCCAAGCGACCCGGGGGCGGTGCGAGCCCGGGGGCACGACCAGCGCGAAGATCACCCCGGAACCGCCGGAAGAACGGGCCCGCCCGCGCGGGCGGCTCCAGTAGAACCGGCACAGAGCAACGAAGTGGGACCCTACCGACGCGCGCCCTGCGGCGCGCTCGCGGTCCAAGGAGGGTGGTACCGCGGGGCCCGTGCCTCGTCCCTCCGTCAGGAACGACCCTGATGGAAAGGTACGACCGTGGCCAACGACCCCCGGCCCGCATCCCGACCGCTGCCCCAGCTCCCCGCGCAGATCGACCTGCCGGCCATGGAGCGGGACGTCCTCGGCCGCTGGTCGAAGGAGGACGTCTTCCAGCGCTCGCTCGACCAGACCCGCGGCGGCCCCAACTGGGTCTTCTACGAGGGCCCGCCCACGGCCAACGGCCAGCCCGGCGTGCACCACGTCGAGGCCCGCGCGTTCAAGGACGTGTTCCCCCGGTTCCGCACCATGCGCGGCTACCACGTGGACCGCAAGGCGGGCTGGGACTGCCACGGCCTGCCCGTGGAGGTCGCCGTGGAGAAGGAGCTCGGCCTGTCCGGCAAGAAGGACATCGAGGCCTTCGGCATCGCCGAGTTCAACGAGCGCTGCCGCGAGTCCGTGCTCCGCAACGTCGACGCGTTCACCACCATGACGGAGCGCATGGGCTACTGGGTGAACATGGACGACGCCTACCGCACCATGGACCCGCAGTACGTGGAGTCCGTGTGGTGGGCCCTCAAGCAGATCTGGGACAAGGGCCTGCTGGTCCGCGACTACCGGATCAGCCCGTACTGCCCGCGCTGCGGCACGACCCTGTCCGACCACGAGCTCGCGCAGGGGTACGAGACCGTCACCGACCCGTCGGTGTACGTCCGCTTCCCCGTGACCTCCGGTCCGCTCGCCTCGCCCGAGCACCCGACCTCGCTGCTCGTCTGGACGACCACCCCCTGGACGCTGGTGTCCAACACCGCCGTGGCCGTGCACCCGGACGTGGAGTACGTGGTGGCCACCGACGGCGACGAGCGCCTCGTGGTGGCCCGCCCGCTCTTCGACAAGGTCCTCGGCGAGGGCTGGGAGCTCACGGGCGAGAGCTACGGGGGCGAGGAGATGGAGCGCTGGACCTACGAGCGCCCCTTCGACCTGGTGCCCTTCGACGAGCCCGCCCACTACGTGGTGCTCGCCGACTACGTCACCGTGGA
Source organism: Nocardiopsis sp. NPDC055824 (assembly GCF_053616335.1). Classification (NCBI taxonomy): domain Bacteria; kingdom Bacillati; phylum Actinomycetota; class Actinomycetes; order Streptosporangiales; family Nocardiopsidaceae; genus Nocardiopsis; species Nocardiopsis sp. NPDC055824. The sequence goes on along the minus strand of NZ_JBSHDN010000293.1, from coordinate 2,271 downwards.
CGACGGTACCGGCCTGGTCCACCAGGCGCCCGCCTTCGGCGCCGACGACATGCTCGTGGGCCGCGCCTACGGCCTGCCCGTGGTCAACCCGGTCCGCCCGGACGGCACCTTCGAGTCCCCCCTGCCTCTGGTCGGCGGGGTGTTCTTCAAGGAGGCCGACAAGACGCTCGTCCGCGACCTCAAGGACCGCGGGCTCCTCTTCCGCCACCTGAGCTACGAGCACTCCTACCCGCACTGCTGGCGCTGCCACACGGCGCTGCTGTACTACGCGGTCCCGTCCTGGTACATCCGCACCACCGCGGTCAAGGACGAGCTCCTGGCGCAGAACGACGTCACCAACTGGGTGCCGGAGAACGTCAAGGAGGGCCGCTTCGGCGAGTGGCTGCGCGGCAACGTGGACTGGGCGCTGTCCCGCAACCGCTACTGGGGCACCCCGCTGCCGATCTGGGAGTTCCCCGACGGCCGCCAGATCTGCGTGGGCTCCCTGGAGGAGCTGGGCCGCCTCAGCGGCCGGGACCTGTCCTCCCTGGACCCGCACCGCCCCTTCGTGGACGACATCGTCATCCCCGACCCGGACGCGGACCCGTCCCTGCCCGAGGAGCAGCGGGTCGCCCGCCGCGTCCCCGAGGTCATCGACGCCTGGTTCGACTCCGGCTCCATGCCGTTCGCCCAGTGGGGGGCGCCCCACCGGAACGAGGAGACCTTCCGGGACAACTTCCCGGCGCAGTACATCTCCGAGGCGATCGACCAGACCCGCGGGTGGTTCTACTCCCTGCTGGCGGTGAGCACCCTGGTGTTCGGCCGCAACTCCTTCGAGAACGTGGTCGTGCTCGGCCACATCCTCGCCGAGGACGGCCGGAAGATGAGCAAGCACCTGGGCAACGTCATGGAGCCGATCTCGGTCATGGACAAGCACGGCGCCGACGCGCTGCGCTGGTTCATGCTGGCGAGCGGTTCGCCGTGGACCGCCCGCCGGGTCGGCCACTCCGCCCTGGAGGAGATCGTCCGCAAGGTGCTGCTGACCTACTACAGCACCGTCTCGTTCTTCACCCTGTACGCGAATGCCGGCGGGGGCTGGGACCACTCCCGGCTGGCGGACGCCCCCGCCCCCGAGGACCGCCCGCTCCTGGACCGGTGGCTGCTCTCGGAGCTGAACGAGGTCGTCAGGGACGTCACGGCGGCGCTGGACTCGTTCGACACCACGACCGCGGGACGCCGTCTGACGGCCTTCGTGGACGACGTGTCCAACTGGTACGTGCGCCGTTCCCGCCGCCGGTTCTGGGGCGGTGCGGACACCCCCGAGGGCGCCGCCGCGTTCGCGACGCTGTTCGAGGCCCTGGAGACCGTCACGCTGCTGATGGCGCCGATCGTGCCGTTCCTCACCGACCACGTGTGGGCGTCGGTACGCCGGCCGGACGCGCCGGAGTCGGTGCACCTGGCGTCGTGGCCCGAGGTGCGCGAGGACCTCGTCGACCCGGACCTGTCGCAGCAGATGGCGCTGGCCCGCCGCCTGGTGGAGCTGGGCCGGTCGGCCCGGGTGGACTCCGCCGTGCGGACCCGGCAGCCGCTGGCCCGCGCCCTGGTGGGCGCCGCCGGTTTCGCCGGCCTGCCCGAGCAGCTCCGCGACCAGGTGTCCGACGAGCTCAACGTGGAGTCGCTGGACGCGCTGTCCTCCGTGGGCGGCGACCTGGTGGACTTCATCGTGAAGCCGAACTTCCGGGCGCTGGGCAAGCGGTTCGCCAAGCGCACCCCGCTGGTGGCCAAGGCCATCGAGGCCGCCGACCCCGCCTCCCTGGTGGAACAGGTCCGCGAGAGCGGCTGGGCGCGGGTGCGGGTCGAGGACGAGCCCGTCGAGGTCAGCGCCGACGAGCTGCTCGTGACCGAGCAGCCCCGGGAGGGCTGGGCCGTGGCGTCCGAGGCCGGTGAGACCGTCGCCCTGGACCTGGAGCTGACGCCGCGGCTGCGCCGCGCCGGTCTGGCCCGGGAGATGGTCCGCATGCTCCAGGACGCCCGCAAGAAGAGCGGCCTGGACGTGTCCGACCGCATCGAGGTGTGGTGGACGGCCACGGACGAGACCACCGAACTGGCGCTCACCGAGCACGGTGAGGCGATCGCCGGCGAGGTGCTGGCCGACGCGTTCACCGCCGGGGAGATGGCACGGGACCTGCACACCGCCTCCTCCGAGGAGTTCGGCGTGGCCTTCGGTTTCCGCAAGGCCTAGGCCTCTTCCGGTCCGGCGGCCCCGGGGCCGCCGGACCGGAAGAGGCCTAG
>NZ_JBSHDN010000292.1:0-6055 GCF_053616335.1 Nocardiopsis sp. NPDC055824 | reverse complement strand
GTGCGCCTTCCGTGGATCGCTCCTGCGGAAGGCGCACGCCGGGGCGTCACCGCCTAGATGTCGTAGTAGAGCTCGAACTCGCGCGGGTGCGGGCGCAGGCGCAGGGAGTCGATCTCCTCGGTGCGCTTGAAGTCCACGTAGGTCTCGATGAGGTCCTTGGTGAACACGCCGCCCTCGAGCAGGAACTCGTGGTCGGCCTCCAGCGCCAGCAGGGCGTCGTCGAGCGAGGCCGGGACGGTCTTGATGGCCGAGGCCTCCGCCGGGGGCAGCTCGTAGAGGTCCTTGTCGACCGGCTCCGGCGGCTCGATCTTGTTCTTGATGCCGTCGATCCCGGCCATCAGCATGGCGGAGAAGGCCAGGTACGGGTTGGCCGACGGGTCCGGCACGCGGAACTCGATGCGCTTGGCCTTCGGGTTGGAGCCCGTGAGCGGCAGGCGGATGCAGGCGGAGCGGTTGCGCTGGCTGTAGACGAGGTTGATGGGGGCCTCGTAGCCGGGCACCAGGCGGTGGTAGGAGTTCACCGTCGGGTTGGTGAAGGCGAGCAGGGCGTCGGCGTGCTTGAGCAGGCCGCCGATGTAGTAGCGCGCGGTGTCGGAGAGCTGGCCGTAGCCCGACTCGTCGAAGAAGAGCGGCTCGCCGTCCTTCCACAGGCTCTGGTGGCAGTGCATGCCGGAGCCGTTGTCGCCGAACAGCGGCTTGGGCATGAACGTGGCCGTCTTGCCCGCCTCGTTGGCGACGTTCTTGACGATGTACTTGTACAGCTGCACCTTGTCGGCCTGCTGGAGCAGCGTGCCGAACCTGATGCCGATCTCGGCCTGGCCGGCGGTGCCGACCTCGTGGTGCTGGAGCTCGACGTCGATGCCCGCGTCGATCAGCGTCTGCACCATGTCGGAGCGCAGGTCGCTGTAGTGGTCGACCGGCTCGACCGGGAAGTAGCCGCCCTTGTACCGGGGACGGTAGCCGCGGTTGCCGCCCTCGATCGCGGAGCCCGTGTTCCAGGCGCCCTCGATGGAGTCGATCTCGTAGTAGCCGGTGTTGGAGCGCGTCTCGAACTTGACGTCGTCGAAGATGTAGAACTCGGCCTCGGGGCCGAAGAAGGCGGTGTCCGCGACCCCGGAGCCCTTGAGGTAGGCCTCGGCCTTGCGGGCGACGTTGCGCGGGTCCCGGCTGTAGGACTCCAGCGTCAGCGGGTCGTGGACGAAGAACGTCATGTTCAGCGTCTTGTGCTTGCGGAACGGGTCCAGGACGCCGGTGCTCAGGTCGGGCAGCAGCAGCATGTCGGACTCGTGGATGGCCTGGAAGCCGCGGATCGAGGACCCGTCGAACATCTGGCCGTCGGTGAACGTCGAGGCGTCGACGTTCGAGGTCGGGAGGGTGACGTGGTTGACGCCCCCGAACAGGTCCGTGAATCGGACATCGAGGAACTTGACGTCCTCGTCCCGGATGTAGGCGAGCACCTCGTCGACGCTGCTGAACAAAACGAACCTCCGTGCAGGTGTCTGAGACGATGGGACCGGAGCCCGCTCCATCGCGGACACGTCGGATCACGCGCCGTCTCCCGGCTTCGTCAACGAAGCTAGGAGCGCGTGATTTCCGTGCCATGTCTCTATTGTTTCCTGCATGTTACGGAGCCAGGCGTTTTCGCAGACCAACCAGCCTGACCCGGTGATTCCACCGCTCGGGGTGCGAAATCGGGACACACGGAACGGGTGGTTGTGGTCCGGGCCACGCGTGTCCGTCGCCCTGCTCACGCCCCGTCCCGCCGTCCCGCGGACCGGTCCCTCCACCGGGTGGATACCGTGGATGCCATGAGCGACGAGAGCCGGGGCGGCGCCGCCGGGGCCATCCACGAGGACGACTTCCAGTACCGGGGGAACCGCCTCGGCCTGCCGGAGGAGGGGTCCGGTTCCGTCCCCGGCGTCATCAGGCGCCTCGTCGGCCTCGCCCTGGACTGGTGCCTGGCCCTCATGATCGCCTGGGGCCTCTACCGCCTGGGCGTCGTCGGAGCGGGCGCCGCCTCCCAGGAGGAGGTCGTCCCGATGCTCAGCAACACCGCCCTGGTGGTCTTCGCCGTGGTGAGCATCCTCCTCCTCACCCTCTTCGGCACCACCGTCGGGCGCCGACTCGTCGGCGTCGGCATCACCGCCACCGGTGAGCGCTCCTGGCCGTGGTTCGTGTCGATGACCGTGCGCACGGTCCTGCTGTGCCTGGTCATCCCGGCCGTGATCTACGACCGGGACACCCGCGGGCTGCACGACCGCGCCGCGGGTACGGTGGCGACGCGTTACTGAGTCCTCACTGAGAGGAACCGGTCCCACCGGACAGCCGGAACGGCTGTACGGACAGGGCTTCCGCTGCTGTTAGCATCCGTTCATCGCTTTCCCCGGGGACGGTCGCGACCCTCACGGTGTCCTGCCCCCGCACCTCCCCCCACGTCTCATCGCACCCTCCGAAGGTTCGCATGGCTGGAAGACGCTCCACTCCCCGCCCCTCGGGCGCGCTCGGTGCCGTGCGGATGTCCGCAGGACAGTGGGTCGCCTGCGCCGCCACCGCCCTCGCCGTCGTCGTCAGCCTGGGAGGCTACGGCTGGTACCAGGGCATCGTCGGCAACATCACCACCACGCAGGTGGACACGACGTGGGACCGCCCCACCAGCGTCGAGGGCGTGATGAACCTGCTCATCATCGGCTCCGACGTCCGCTCGGGGGAGAACGCCGACTACGGCGAGGCGGAGGGCGAGCGGCCCGACACGATGCTCATCGCCAGCATCAACGTCGACAACGGGGCGGCCACCCTCGTGAACCTGCCCCGCGACCTGGTCGTCGACCTGCCCGCGTGCGAGGCGGTCGAGGGGTACGAGGGGATGTCGCCGCACAGCGGCATGATCAACTCCGCGATGACCTTCGGCGGTATCGGCTGCCAGTGGCAGGCCGTCGAGAACGCGACCGACGTGCACCTCGACCACTTCGTCATGATGGACTTCACCGGGTTCAAGGACATGGTCGACGCCATCGGCGGCGTGGAGATGTGCATCCCCGAGCCCGTGGACGACCCCAAGGCCCACCTGGTCCTGGACGCCGGGCTCCAGACCCTGGACGGCGAGGACTCTCTCGGGTTCGTGCGCTCCCGCTACGCGCAGGGCGACGGCGGCGACCTGTCCCGCATCGACCGCCAGCAGGAGTTCATGGGCGCGATGCTGCGCCAGGTGCTCAGCAGCGAGGTCATGACCAGCCCGGTCACCATCACCAACTTCCTCGGCGCCGTCACCGACTCGGTCACCACCGACGACGAGCTCACCGTCGACACCATGACCGACCTCGCCATCTCCATGCGCGAGGTCGACCTCCAGCGCATCCAGTTCGTGACGGTCCCCAACGGCCAGCACCCCGCCGACCCCAACCGCCTGGTCATGAGCGACGAGGCCCCCGCCCTGTTCGAGGCGATCAACGCCGGCGCCGACCTGGCGGGCGGCGGGGAGGACGGCGGCGGTGAGTCCGAGGGGGAGTCGGAGGGGGAGGCCGAGCAGGGCCCGGCCCCCGAGGACGTCTCCGTGGAGATCCTCAACAACGCGGGCGTCGACGGCCTTGCCCTGGAGGTGCAGGCGGTCCTCGCCGGAGAGGGCTACACGGTCACCGGCACGGGCAACCCGGTCGCCCGGTTCCCCGAGGCCACGACGGTGTACCACGCCCCCGGCGAGGAGGCCGCGGCCGAGATGCTGGCCGGGTCCATGGAGTCCGCGGTCACCGAGGAGGCCGAGGGCCTCTCCCAGACCCTTGAGCTGGTCCTGGCCCCCGACTGGGCCGGGTTCGCCGACGGGGCCTCCTCCGCGCCGGAGGTCTCGGTCACCGACGACCTCGGCGGCATCACCGCGGAGGAGACGGAGAGCGCCTGCTGATCCGGACCTCCGAGCCGGATACGATCTGACACGGTGCGTACCCTTCCGGTACCATCCGGCCGTTACGTCCGCGTCGCCCCGCGCCCTCCGCGCGGTGCTCTCCTCCGAGCGGACCCGCCCTTGTCCCATACCGGATCGCAGGTGCCCTCTTGGCTCCCAGAAACGTGTCTTCGGCCCTCGCCGCGAGGATGAGTCTCGGTCAGTGGGTCGCGTGCGGGGTGACCGGAGTGCTCATAGCGACGAGCCTGACCGCCTACGCGGGGTACCGGGACGCCCTCAGCATCGCCACCGAGGAGATCAACACCGACGCCTGGGGGGACCGCCCCAGCCAGGTGGACGGCATCCACAACATCCTCCTGCTCGGCACCGACGAGCGCGCGGGGGAGGACGCCTCCTACAACGAGCTGAACGGCATCCGGCCCGACGTGCTGGTCGTGGTGAGCATCGACGTGGACCGGGGCGGGGTGACCATGGTCAACATGCCGCGCGACCTCATCATCGAGATGCCCGACTGCGCGCCCAACGGCGAGGCGCCGGGGGTGACCGCCGGGACGGTGGACCAGCTCAACCACGCCATGACCTACGGCGGCATGGACTGCCAGGGCAACACCGTGGAGACGCTCACCGGCATCCACCTCGACCACATGGTGATGGTCGACTTCGCCGGGTTCCAGAACATCGTCGACTCCGTCGGCGGCATCGAGATGTGCGTCCCCGAACCGATCGACGACCCCAAGGCCCACCTGCGGCTGGACGCCGGGATGCAGACCCTGAACGGCGAGCAGGCCCTCGGCCTGGCGCGGTCCCGGGACAGCACCGAGCAGGGCAGCGACCTGAACAGGATCGAGAACCAGCAGCGGATGATCGGCGCGATCCTGCGCGAGGTCACCGGCGGCGACATCCTGAGCAGCCCGACCACCCTCTACGACTTCATCGGCTCGGTCACCGACAGCATGGTGACCGACGACGGCCTGACCACCGACAAGATGGCCGAACTGGCCATCGCCATGCGCCAGGTGGACCTCGGGCGGATGAACATGGTGACGGTCCCGGTCGTCGACGCCCCCAGCGACCCGAACAAGGTCGCGTTCCAGCAGCCCGCCGCCGACGAGCTCTTCGCCTCGGTGGCCTCCGGCGAGGTGCTGGAGGAGGAAGAGGAGGAGGCCGCCCCGGAGGAGGCGGAGGAGGAGGCCCCCGTCGAGCCGGGGGACGTCTCCGTCCGGGTCCTCAACGGCACGGGCGTCGACGGGCTGGGGAGCCAGGTCGAGCAGCGCCTCCTGGAGGGCGGCTTCGTCGTCACCGGGACGGGCAACCCCGGGGCGCGGCAGCCGACCGCCACCACGGTCTACCACGGCCCCGGCCAGGCCGCGCACGCCGAGGAGCTCGCCTCGGTGCTCTCCGCCGCCCAGATCGAGGAGGTCCCCGACCTCGGGACGGAGCTGGAGCTGGTGATGGGCGCCGACGACTGGGGCCCCATCACCTTCGGGGGCGACGGCGGGGGCGGCAGCGGCGCCCTCGCTGAGCTGGAGGGCACCTCGGCCGCCGACGACACGGTCTCCTGCGAGTAGGCCCCGGAACGGCGGCGCTGCCGCGTCGAGGGGCCCCGTCGGCGCCTGTCCGGTGCCGACGGGGCCTCGTCGTGTTCCGGGCCGGTCCGGGAGGGCCGTTCGCGTCGCCGGGGGCGAGCCCCGTCCGAGGCGGTGCGCGACGGGCCCCTCCGGACCGCCGCCCCGGGCCCGGACGGGTTCGACGTCGGGTCGGACCCGATCGGTGAGGGCGGCGTCTGCCTCGTCCACCTCTTCACCGGCTTCCTCACGGCCGCGTCGGCGGAGGTCCTCCGCAAGGGCGCCGGGAGGCGCCGGGACGTCGGGGGACCGGTCCGACGCCCCCGAAAAGGACGACGGCGTCCGCGTGCGCCTGGACGAGCTTTCGGCCCGACGCGGTACGACCCTCACCGGGCCCGCCGAACGAGTCGGTGGCACCGGCGTCGACCCGTCCGTGCCCGAGAACGACCGGGCGGGGGCGATCCGCTTCCCCACCCGTGCCGCACTGGGCCGGGGGCTCGCCTGCCGGGAGGGGGCCTGCGGGCCGCGCCGGGGCGGGCGGGAAGCGGCACGGCCGCGCACGCGAACGGGGGCCGCCGCACCTGTCGGTGCGACG
>NZ_JBSHDN010000291.1:0-6070 GCF_053616335.1 Nocardiopsis sp. NPDC055824 | reverse complement strand
CGCCGGCACGGGGGCGCACCCCGGAAGGGCCCGGGCGGTCAACCGGCCGAGGCGTCCGCCCGCGGGGCCGGACAGGCGCCCCCGGGCCCGGTCGCGAGCTCGAAGTGCCACATCTCGTTGGCGTAGGTCCGGCAGAGCCCGTGGGCGTCTCCGAACCGGCCCATCCAGTCGGCGGCGTCCGTCCGTCCGATGTCGACCGCGTCACCGCTCACGTGGGAGGAGGACTCCGCGGAGGCGACCCACCGCGCGGCCTCCTCCTCGCTCCCGTAGACCGTGACCGCCGCGTCCAGCAGGAACCGCTGGTAGCGCTCGCTGCGCCATCCGCTGGTGACGACCACGTCCACCCCGTCCTCCCGGGCCTCGGCAGCGGCGGCGCGCACGGCCTCCAGCAGTTCCGGGTCCATCCGCTCCAGCAGGGGCAGGCCCTCCGCGAACGGTGACACGCCCTCCCCCTCGGCCAGGTAGCCGTCGTCCTCGTCCAGCGGCGTGAACCCGGTGACGGGCGCCGTCGCCGTCAGCGGCGGCCCCCCGTCCCCCGCCGGCCCGGGGGACAGGCCCCACAGGGCCGCCAGGGCCACGGCGAACAGGGCTGACGTGACCGCGACGGCGGCCGGGCGGCCGGTGGCGTGCGGCCCCGGCGGAACTCGGACCACGGGATCCCTCCCCTCTCCGCCGGACGGGCCCGCCCGGCGCTCCGCACCAGACCAGCAGGGGGGATGTTGCGGGGACGTCGGGTGATCCGCCTACGTTTTCGCAACACGCCGCCGCCTAGACTCGGGCGTCCGTCCGCGGGCGCGGACCGCCGAGGAGGAGGGGACCACATGCGCGTGCTGATCGTCGAGGACGAGGCCTTCATGGCCGAGGCGCTCCAGGCGGGCCTGCGCCACGAGGCGATCGCCGCCGACACGGTGTCCGACGGGGACGGGGCCCTGGAGCGCGTGGCCGTCAACGACTACGACGTCGTGGTCCTCGACCGCGACATCCCGGGCACGCACGGGGACGACGTGTGCGCGACCGTGGTCAGGGACCACCCCGGCACGAGGGTGCTCATGCTGACGGCCGCGACACGGCTCAGGGACAAGGTGGACGGGTTCGCGCTCGGCGCCGACGACTACCTCACCAAGCCCTTCGCGCTGGAGGAGCTGGTCGTGCGCCTGCGGGCGCTCGCCCGGCGCCCGCGGACCGCGGTCCCGCCCGTGCTGGAGTTCGGGGACCTGCGCCTGGACCCCTACCGGAGGGAGGCCTACCGGAACGGCCGCTACCTGCGGCTCGCGCGCAAGCAGTTCGCCGTCCTGGAGCTCCTCATGCGCGCGGACGGAGGGGTGGTGAGCGCGGAGACCCTGCTGGAGAAGGTGTGGGACGAGAACGCCGACCCGTTCACGAGCGCCCCCAGGGTCACGGTCTCGACCCTGCGCCGGGCCCTCGGCGAACCGGACCCCGTCGTCACCGTCCCGGGGGCCGGCTACCGCCTCGGCGCCCCCGGCGGCAAGGCGTGAGCGCCGCCCGCCCGCGGCCGACGAAGCCCCTGGTCAGCGCGCGGTTCCGCCTGGCCCTGAGCTACGCGGCCTTCCTCGTCGCAGCCGGAGCCGTCCTCCTGGCGGGCGTCTACGTGGTCCTGCGGTACGTCCCGAACTACCCCCTGACCGCCGCCAACCCGTCCGAGGCCCACCTGCCCATCGCGTCGAGGTCGAAGATCCTCACCGTCCTCGTCCACCTGTCCGGCGCGCTCCTCGCGGCCCTGGCCCTGATCGGGATCACCGGGGGGTGGTTCCTGGCCGGGTGGGTGCTGCGCCCCCTCCAGCGCATCGACGAGGCCGTCCGGCTCGCCGCCGAGGGGCGCCTCGACCACCGGATCCGCCTCACGGGGATCAACGACGAGTTCCGGCGGCTCGCCGACGCCTTCGACCACATGCTCGACCGGCTCGACGACGCGTTCGCCACGCAGGAGCGCTTCGCCGCCAACGCCTCCCACGAACTGCGGACGCCCCTGGCCGTCACGGGGACGCTCCTCGACGTGGCGCGGCAGAACCCGGACGGGCAGGACTACCCCGCCCTGGTCGAACGGCTCAGCATCACCAACGCCAGGGCGGTGGGCCTCACCGAGGCGCTGCTGCGGCTGGCCGACGCCAACGCCGTCACCGCCGCGGCCGCACCGCTCGACCTCGCCGGGACGGTCCGCGCGGCCGTCCGCGAGGCCGGTGACGAGGCGCGGCGGTGCGGCGTGACCTGGGACCTGCGCCTGGAGGCCGCACCGGTGCTCGGCGACGGGGCACTCCTCGCGCAGTTGGCCGCGAACCTCGTCCAGAACGCCGTCCGCCACAACACCGCGCCCGGGACCGCCCTGGCCGCCGCCGGCCACGACCCCCGCCGGGGACTCGCCACGCTCCGGATCGAGAACACCGGACCCGGGTACACGACCGGGACCGCGGCGCGGCTGCGCGAGCCGTTCCTGCGGGGCGAGGGGCGCACCCGACGGCGGGACGGGCGCGGCCCCGGGGCGGGGGGAGGCTACGGCCTGGGACTCGCCCTCGTCGCCCGGGTCGTCGACGTCCACGGCGGCACCCTGGACACCGCCCCCCGCGAGGGGGGAGGGCTCGTCGTCACGGTCACCCTCCCCGCGCACCCGGTGTGACGCGCCCGCGCAGGAGCGGCCGCACGCCCGGCGGGCTCCGCCGCGGCCGGTCCGCTAGTCGTCGTAGAAGACGCGCTCCATCACCGCGCGCGCCCGCCGGGTGGCGCGCAGGTAGGCCTCCGTCAACTGCTCGGCCGGCCCCTCCCACACCCCCTCCTCGTCCTCGGCGCTGCGGCACCCCATCGCGCCCGCGACCGCGGCGCGCACCCGCAGGTCGGAGGGCAGCGAGTCACCGCCCCGGCCCCGCACCAGCATCACCATGCCCCGCACGCGCGAGGCCAGCCTCCACGCCTGCTCCAGCACCGCGCCGTCGTCCGCCGCGAGGAGCCCGTGGGCCACGGCCGTGTCCAGGGCCTCCAGGGTCCCCGTCGTCCGCAGGCCCGGGTACTCGTGGGCGTGGCGCAGCTGCGTCAGCTGCGCCACCCACTCCACGTCCGACAGCCCGCCCCGGCCCAGCTTCGTGTGCAGGGTGGGGTCCGCCCCCCGCGGCAGGCGCTCGGCCTCCATCCGCGCCTTGAGCTTGCGGATCTCCAGCACCGCCGACGGGTCGACACCGCCCTCGGGGTAGCGGACCGGGTCGATCAGCTCCGTGAACGCCCTGCGCAGCTCGGGGTCCCCGGCGATCGGCCTGGCCCGCAGCAGCGCCTGGCTCTCCCACACCTGGGACCAGCGGCCGTAGTACGCCGCGTACGACTCCAGCGTGCGCACCACGGGCCCGCTCCGGCCCTCCGGCCGCAGGTCCGTGTCCACCTTCAGGGGCGGTTCGGCGGCGGGCATCTCCAGCAGCCGCGCCAGCTCGCGCACGATCGCCAGCGCCTGCTTCGTCGCTGCCCCCGTGTCGACGCCCGGCAGGGGGTCGTGCACGTACATCACGTCCGCGTCGCTGGCGTAGGTCAGCTCGCCGCCGCCGAACCGGCCCATCGCCACCACGCACACCCGGGTCAGCGGCTCGTCCCCGGACGCCGCGACGACCCGGTTCTGCGCCAGCCGCAGCGCGGCCTCGATCGTCACCGCGGCGATGTCGGTCAGCGCCGAGCCCACCTCCCGGACCGACGACACCTCCAACAGGTCGGCGGCGGCCGTGCGCAGCAGCTCGCGGCGGCGCAGCGCCCGCACCGCCGCCACCGACTCCTCGGCCGTGTCGTACCGGCGCTGCGCCGCCTCGGCCTCGGCCTCGAGCACCTTCGGGCCGCGCCGCACCAGGTCCTGGTCGTCGGCCAGCATCGCCACCGCGTCCGGGGCCCGCAGCAGCAGCTCCGTCACGTAGCGGCTCGTCCCCAGCAGCCACGCCATGCGCTCGGCCACCCGCACGTCGTCGCGCAGCAGCCGCAGGTACCACGGGGTGGTGCCCAGCGCGTCGCTCACCTGGCGGAAACCGAACAGGCCCGCGTCGGGGTCGGGGGAGTCGGAGAACCAGCCCAGCATCACCGGGAGCAGCGTCCGCTGGATCGACGCCCGCCTGGACACCCCCGACGTCAGCGACTCCAGGTGGCGCAGGGCCCCGCCGGGGTCGGCGAACCCCAGCGCCTCCAGGCGGATCTTGGCGTGCTCCGGCGACAGCCGCGCCTCCTCGCCCGGCAGCTGGGCCACCGCGTTGAGGAGGGGGCGGTAGAACAGCTTCTCGTGCAGGCGCCGCACCTCCGACGTCACCCGGCGGCGCGCCTCGGTCAGCTCCCTGACCGGGTTCGCGGTGAACCCCAGCGCCCGCCCCAGGCGGCGCAGGTGCTCGGGGCCGTCCTGGCTCCCGGGGTCCGGCATGAGGTGCGTGCGCCGCAGCCGCTCCAGCTGCAGCAGGTGCTCCAGCCGCCGCAGGAAGCGGTAGGCCTCCGACAGCCCGGCCGCGTCGCGCCGCCCCACGTACCCGGACTCCGACAGGGCCTCCAGGGCCTCCAGGGTGTTGCCCGAGCGCAGCCGGTCGTCGGTGCGGCCGTGCACCAGCTGGAGCAGCTGGACGGAGAACTCGATGTCGCGGAGCCCGCCCGGGCCCAGCTTCAGCTCCCGCTCGGCCTCGCCGGCGGGGATGTGCGCCACCACGCGGCGGCGCATCGCCTGCACGTCCTCCACGAAGTCCTGGCGGCCGGTCGCCTCCCAGACCAGGGGCAGGATCGCCTCCGTGTACGCCCGGCCCAGCCCGGCGTCACCGGCGATCGGCCGGGCCTTGAGCAGCGCCTGGAACTCCCACGTCTTGGCCCAGCGCTCGTAGTACGACAGGTGCCCCGAGACCGAGCGCACCAGCGGCCCGTTCCTGCCCTCCGGCCGCAGGGCGGGGTCCACCTCCCAGAGGGCGCCCTCGGCGTCGGTCTCGGACGGGATGCGCATCATCGCCGTGGCCAGGCGCGTGGCCGCGCGCATGGCGGCCTGCTCGTCCACCGGCGCCCCGGGGTCCGCGGACCCGGCGGGTTCGGCCACGAACACGACGTCCACGTCGCTGACGTAGTTCAGCTCGCGGCCGCCGCACTTGCCCATGCCGATCACCGCCAGACGGCACAGCGCGGCGTCCTCGGGCTGCTCGGCCCGGGCCACGGCCAGGGAGGCGTCCAGCATGGACGCGGCCAGGTCGGCCAGCTCCGCGGCGGCCTCGTCGACCGTGCACAGACCCGTCAGGTCGCGTCCGGCCAGCCGCAGCAGGCGCCTGCGGTACGCCACCCGCAGGGTGTGCCGGAGGGTCTCGGACGTCCCGTCCCCGACCACGGCCGGGTCGGCGGCCGGCGCCGCGCTGTGGGGGTCGGCCCCCACGGTGTGCAGCAGGCCCCGGCGCAGTTCGTCCGGTTCGGGGGAGCGGGCGGCGTCCGCGCCCCGCAGCTCCCGCCAGTCGCCCGGGTGGCGCACCAGGTGGTCGGTCAGCGCGGGGCTGGTGCCCAGGACCTTGCTCAGCCGCGCCCGGAGGTCGGACTCCTCGCGCAGCACGTCCAGGACCTCGGCCGGGTCCGGGTCGGACTCCAGGACCCGGATCAGCCCCAGCAGGGCCTGGTCGGGGTCGGGGGCGGCCGCGAGGGCGTCGATGACGGCGGTGTCGGCCCGGGCGTCCAGGCCCGCCTCCGTCATCAGCCGCAGGGCCCGGGTGCTGTCGCTGAAGCCACGCCTGGCGAGCGCGCCTGCTGTCATGGTGTTGTTTCCGTCCCTTGCCACGCGTCAACCGTAGCCGGACGGCCCGCGGGCACACCGTACGGCTCTGCTTGCGGTCGTTCGGTCCGGGGCCGCCGCGCCGCCCCTGCGGGCGCGGGGAGGCCCCGGAACCGGGTCGGGGCCGGCATCCGGGCGGAGGCCGGCCCCGGGGAGGAGGGCGTCGGGCGCTCGGCTCCGGGGGGTCGTGTCCACGGCGCGCGTCCGTGCGCCGCGGGGCCGGGGCCCCGGAACCGTGGCGGCGGGGGCTGCCGGGACAGGGCGTCATCTGTCGGTAACACGCCTCGTTTCGGTCCCCTGCGCACGGTGTATCCG
>NZ_JBSHDN010000290.1:0-6151 GCF_053616335.1 Nocardiopsis sp. NPDC055824 | reverse complement strand
GCGTAGGCCACCACGTCCAGCGTGGACATGACCAGGCCCGCGCCGTTGCCGATGATCCCGACCTCGCCGTCGAGCTTGACGTAGTTCAGGCCCTTGGCCTTGGCGGCGACCTCGAGGGGGTCGCCCTCCTCGGCGAACGTGAGGCTCTCCAGGTCCTGGCGGAACTCGGCGTTCTCGTCCAGGGTGACCTTGCCGTCGAGGGCGACGACGCGACCGTCCTTGGTGAGGATGAGGGGGTTCACCTCGACGAGCGTGGCGTCCTTGCCCACGAACGCGTCCCACAGCTTGGTGATGATCTCGGCCGCGCCCTGGGCGGCGGCCTCGGGCAGGTTGCCCGCCTTCACGATCTCGGCCGCGACGTTCGCGGGGGCGCCGGTCAGGGGGTCGATGGAGATCTTGGCGACCGCGTCGGGGTTGGTGACGGCGACCTCCTCGATCTCCATGCCGCCCTCTTTGGAGCAGATCGACAGGAAATTGCGGTTCGCGCGGTCCAGCAGGAAGGAGAAGTAGTACTCCTCCGCGATGTCGGAGGCCTCCTCGACCAGGACACGGTGGACCGTGTGGCCCTTGATGTCCATGCCGAGGATCTGCTCGGCCTTGGCCTGGGCGTCCTCGGGGCCCTCGGCGACCTTCACGCCGCCGGCCTTGCCGCGACCACCGGTCTTGACCTGCGCCTTGACAACGACGCGGGGTTTGCCGGCAGCGGCGAACTCGTCAGCGATGGCACGTGCCTCAGCGGCCGTGCTCGCCACCTTCCCCTGGGGTACGGGAACCCCGTACTCTGCGAAGAGTTGCTTCGCCTGGTATTCGAACAGGTCCACGAGGGTCCGTCCTTGTAACTCGCTGGCTCAGGATGTCTACCGGGGTGGCCTCGTCCGGATCGGCTGTGACCTACTGGTACACGTCACACGCAGCAGGACCCCGAGGGGCCCCGCCGTTCACAGAGATCGAGATCGCCGCGGAGTCGCCACCCGCGACATGCGCAAAGCTTAGTCGCCTGAAATCCGGCCGCCGGACACCGGGGGCCGCTTCACCGCGTCGGTCCCGGCCCAAAAGCCGTCCATGCCGCACTGCGGAAGCGTCCGCGTGGGAAATTGTGTGACCAGCGACACCGCGAATAACACGACATGGGTGCATCGGCCGTACCATGGCCGCTTCGTCCCTGCGACCAACATCACGCCGCGGACCGCCGCACGGGACCGGGCGCGGACGACGCCCTCCGTCCCGGCGCTCCCCGCCGGCGCCGCCGGAGGATCAGGCCGCGTGCGCCGGGCGGACGTTCTCCCGGACCCAGTCGGCGATCTCCGAGGTGGGCGCCCCCGGGGTGAAGATCTTGGCGACCCCCAGGCGTTCGAGCTCCGCGATGTCCGCGTCGGGGATGATCCCGCCGCCGAACACACGGATGTCCTCGGCGTC
Organism: Nocardiopsis sp. NPDC055824; assembly: GCF_053616335.1. Taxonomy (NCBI): domain Bacteria; kingdom Bacillati; phylum Actinomycetota; class Actinomycetes; order Streptosporangiales; family Nocardiopsidaceae; genus Nocardiopsis; species Nocardiopsis sp. NPDC055824. The sequence goes on along the minus strand of NZ_JBSHDN010000290.1, from coordinate 4,735 downwards.
GTTCTCCCTCAGCAGCTCCATCACCCGGGTGAACATGGTCATGTGGGCCCCCGAGAGCACGGACAGCCCGATGGCGTCGGCGTCCTCCTGGAGCGCCGCCGCGACGATCATCTCCGGCGTCTGGCGCAGACCGGTGTAGATGACCTCGACCCCGGCGTCGCGCAGGACGCGGGCGACGATCTTGACCCCCCGGTCGTGCCCGTCCAGTCCCGGCTTGGCGACGACGATCCTTGCCGCACCCTCGGCCATGGCTTACCCCTCACGACGTGTTCCCCGCAGCCCGGCCACTCCTTGTGGGAGTCCCACCGGGGCGGGGTGGAGACGATGAACTCGTGTGAAGCGTAACGCAGGTCACTCGCGGGTGGCGGGCACGGGGACGGGTATCTTCCGAGCATGGGAGACGATGCCACCGAATTCGACCGAACCAGCACAGAGGACCTGCGGGACCGCGCCGTCGAGCTGGCACGTCAGAGGTGGGACCTGCGCTTCTTCTGGCGGCTGCTCGGCCTCGTCCCGGCGGCGGAGGCCGCGGCCGGGAACGACCGGGCCAGCGAGGCGAGTGTCGCCCAGCTCTCCGGCTTCGTGTACGAGGCCCTCTCCGCCGAGACGGACCCCGGGGTCCAGGAGGCCCTGCGCCCCGTCTACGTCCAGTACCTCCTCGACCACGGGGAGGAGGCGGGCGACGCGGACCCCGGAACGGGGAACACCGGACCGGGCGGGGCCCCCGCGGACCCCGGGGGCGCCGCTCCGGGAGGGGCCCGGCCCGACGGGGCCGACGGCGACAGGCCTTCCTGACCCCTCGGGGTGCATGTCCGAAAACCGCCAGCACCCGCCCCGGTCCATGGGTGACCATGGACAGTGTGATGGACGACGACCAGCGCTACCGCGCAGTACACAGCAGGGACTCCCGCTTCGACGGGGTCTTCTACACGGCCGTGCGCACCACCGGGATCTACTGCCGTCCGAGCTGCCCCGCCGTCACCCCGAAGCGGGTCAACACCAGGTTCTTCCCCACCGCGGCGGCGGCCCAGGAATCCGGGTTCCGCGCCTGCAAGCGGTGCCGCCCCGACCTGACGCCGGGCTCACCGGAGTGGAACCTGCGGGCCGACGTGGTCGGCCGCGCGATGCGGCTCATCCAGGACGGCGCCGTGGACCGGGGCGGCGTGGGCGCGCTGGCCTCCGCCGTGGGGTACAGCGAACGCCAGCTCAACCGGCTGCTGTCCGCCGAGGTGGGCGCGGGGCCGCTGGCCCTGGCCCGCACCGAGCGCGCCCAGACCGCCCGGGTCCTGGTGGAGACCACGGACATGCCGATGGCGGACGTCGCGTTCGCGGCCGGGTTCGCGAGCGTGCGCCAGTTCAACGAGACGATGCAGGCGGTGTTCGACCGCTCCCCCACCGAGATGCGCTCGGTCGGACGCTCCCGGGCCCCCGGCTCCTCCGCACCGGGGACGATCACGCTGCGGCTGCCCTACCGGGAGCCGATCGACCTGGCCTCGATGCTGGGGTTCCTCGGCGACAGGGCCGTTCCCGGGATCGAGGAGTACCGGGAGGGCGTGTACAGGCGGACGCTCCCGCTCCCGCACGGAACCGGTGTCGTGGAGCTCTCGGCGGGTTCCGGGCCGGGACACGTGCTGTGCCGGCTGCGGCTGACCGAGACCCGCGACCTGGCCAGTGCGGTGCGCCGGTGCCGCAGACTGCTGGACCTGGACGCCGACCCGCGTGCGGTCGCCGAGGCCCTGGGCGGGGACCCCCTGCTCGGCCCGATCGTGTCGGCCCGTCCGGGCATGCGGTCGCCCGGGCACGTGGACCCGGCGGAGCTGGCCGTCCGTGCGGTGCTCGGCCAGCAGGTGTCGGTACGGGCCGCGCGCACGCTGGCGGGCCGGCTGGTGCAGAGGTTCGGAAAGCCCCTGGCGGAGGGGCTGGAGGTCCCGGGCGGCGGCCTGACGCACCTGTTCCCGTCCCCGGACGTGCTGGCCGGGGCCGACCCGACGGGTTTCTCCATCCCCGTGGCGCGCGGAACCGCCCTGGTGGGACTGAGCGGGGCCGTCGCCTCGGGCCGTGTCGACCTGGGGCCGGGCTGCGACCGGGAGGAGGCCGAGCGGCGCCTGGTCGAGCTGCGCGGCATCGGTCCGTGGACGGCTGGCTACGTGCGGATGCGCGGTCTGGGCGACCCCGACGTGTTCCTGCACGGCGACCTGGGCGTCCGGTCGGCGCTGGAGGCCGGAAGGGCGTGGACCTCCCCGGCGGCGGCCGCCCGGAACGCACGGGGGTGGAGCCCGTGGCGCTCGTACGCCACCCACCTGCTGTGGGCGTCGCTGGGCGACGCCGCCCGGGCGCGGGAGGCGGGAGCGGTTCCGGACGGCGCGTCTGCGGACGGCCCGTCCGGGGCGGTCGGCGGGGTCGCGGGCCGCACCGGTTCCGCGGCGTGAGCCGGAAGCGGTGCGGGACGACCGCGGGCGGGCCCGGACCGGCGGGGAAGCGGTGGCCGCCGCCCGGTTGTTGGAACCACGGGGCCCTCGGGGTCCGGTGGCCGTCGGCAAGGGAAGACGGACGTGAGGACGAGAGGGAACGGTATGAGCATCACACGGGCACCGGGTGCCGCGGCACCCGGACAGGAGTCACTCTTCGCGGATGTCGAACCGGTCGCCCCCATGCGGGCGCCGACCGCGGAGTTCCGGGCCCCGCTGGACGGGCCGACCCGGTACACCACCATGGACTCGCCGGTGGGGCTGCTGACCCTCGTCGGCGACGGTGAGGCGCTGGGCGCGCTGTTCACGCTCGCGAAGGACGGCAGTTCCCTGAGTGTCCCGGCGGAGTGGATCGCCGACCCGGCGCCGTTCGCCGAGGCGGTCCGGCAGCTGGACGCGTACTTCGCGGGGGAGCTCCGGGAGTTCGACCTGCCGCTGGCCCCCTCCGGGACCGAGTGGCAGCGCAAGGTGTGGGCCGGGCTGACGACCATCCCGTACGGGGAGACCGCGAGTTACGGCCAACTCGCCGAGGAACTGGGGCGGCCGACCGCCTCCCGCGCCGTGGGCATGGCCAACGGTCGCAACCCGATCAGCATCATCGTCCCCTGCCACCGGGTCATCGGGGCCGACGGGACCCTCACCGGGTACGCGGGCGGTCTGGAGCGCAAGGAGTTCCTGCTCGGGCTGGAGGCGGGGCGTGCCGCCTAGCGGCCCTCCCCGCCCCCACGCGGAACGGCCCCGGGAACGGGGCCGTTCCGCGTTTTCCACAGGAGGGAGACCGGTCTGGCCCCGCCCTCCGGAACAGGGTTGACTGGAAATCGGGGAGCTCCCCGGGGCAGGACGCTTCGCCCTGCCCCCGTTCCGTTCCGCGCCCCTCCCCCCGCAGTGTGCGCCCACCGCCGGCCTCCCGGCGGGCTTCCGGGACGGCGTCCCTTCCCCTTCCACCCCTTGCAGGCGGGTATTCGTGTGGTTACCCTGCGGTAGCAATGTGGTCGAGACCCCATGACCGCAGAGCACCGTGTCGACCCCCCGTCCGCTCACCCCAAGGAGAAGCGTTGACACCCCCCACCTCCCCCGCCTTTCGCGTGCGCCTTTCCCGGACCCGGTTCCTGGGCGCGGCCACCCTCTCCCTGACCGCCGCGGCCGCCCTGGTCGTCTCCGCCGGTGCGGCCCAGGCCCAGCCGGCGCCCGTGGACACCGCTCTCGCGACCGCTCCCAACGTGGAGGTCACCGCGGACGGCGCCGCCGAGTCCCTGCCCGGCGCAGCACCCGGAACGGCGGCCGAGGACGTGCTCGCCGACGCGGTCGTCGCCGACGTCCTGGAGGCCCGGGGCACCGGGCTCTCCGCCCTCGACGCCCGGGACCGCGACGTCCGGATCGACATCCGGGAGGCCTCGGACGGCTCCGCCTTCGGTGTCGCCATCGTGACCGCGCCCATGGGCTCGGAGGAGAGCCCCTACGCCTGGCTGTTCGCCGCCGACCACGAGGGCTCGGAGTGGACCGTCGGACTGGAGGGCACGGAGGAGTTCTCGGAGATCCTCTCGGCATCGACCCTGCTGGCCGAGGAGGAGCGGGAGGCCGTCGCCGCGTCCACGAACCCGGACGAGGTCTCCGCCTCCACCTACATCGGGGTGGGGCTGCCGTTCTCCATCGGCTCCTCGATGGTCATGACCGGCGGACCGCACGGCTTCAGCTCCGGCCACCCGTACAGCTCGGTGGACTTCGCCGGCGGCAACGGCCAGGCCCGTGCGGCCCGGGGCGGCTACGCCTACAGCCTCTGCACCGGCTGGACCCGGGTGATCCACGACAACGGCTACTCCACGGACTACTACCACCTGGAGGACTACCAGTGGCTGCCCGGTAACAACGTCGGCGTCGGCCACTACCTCGGAAGGCAGGGCAACAGCCTCTGCGCCGGCGGCTCGACGACCGGCGCCCACATCCACTTCGCGCTGAGGGGCTACACCGACCCCAACGCGGCGGGCTGGTACGTCCCCCTCCACGGCAGGACCCTGGGCGGCTGGACCTTCTACGAGGGCGCCGCCTACGGCGGATACGTCTACCGGAGCGGCGTGGGCACGGTCTACCCCGGCGGCTCGGTGTACAACTACGGCTTCTAGAAACACCGGGTTCTAGAAACACTCTTTTCACAAACGCACAAACATGCGCACGAAAAAGGAGGGGGCCGCCCACAAGGCAACCCCCTCCCCAACAAAAAACCGTGGCAGCGACCTACTCTCCCACCCCACCACAGGGCAGTACCATCA